>CAYRRL010000365.1:0-3711 GCA_964426665.1 uncultured Ferruginibacter sp.
TTTCTATCATTTGCTCCCAGGTGCGGCGGTTGCGTATGCTTACTTTGGCAAAGCCATAGCCCGGCAAATCCACCAAATACCATTTGTCTTCTTTCGCATTTTTTTCATCTGTTGCACTGGTAATTTCAAAATGGTTTATCATTTGTGTTTTGCCCGGTGTGCCGGATGTCTTTGCCAGCTTTGCATTATTGGTAAGCATGTTTATCAGTGAGCTCTTGCCCACATTGCTGCGGCCAATAAATGCAAACTCTGGCTTGTTGGGGGGCGGGCATTTGTCAAATGACGGGCTGCTGATTAAGTATTTGGCGTGTTTGATTTGCATAGGGCAAAGATATACGCAATGTTGTTTTAACTCAGTTTATATAGTTATTGGCATAACTAATAAACTCCTGTTAATCCCCCTCAACATTCCTCATCCAAAAAATGGAAACCCACTATCTTTGCCCGGATGGCAAAATTTGAGCATGATACAGTAGTGCCGGTGGAAGGCTCGGCACTGTCGAAGAAAGAGCAGGTGGCTGATATGTTTGACAACATTGCCTTTCGCTATGATTTCTTAAACCGGTTTTTGAGTGCAGGCATTGATGTGAGGTGGCGCAAGGCAGCGCTGAAGCAACTGAAAAGCATCAACCCAAAAAGGATACTGGATGTGGCAACAGGCACTGCAGATGTTGCTATTATGGCAACCAGTGTTTTAAAACCGGAAAGCATCATTGGCATAGACATCAGCGACGGCATGCTGGAACTTGGGCGCAAAAAGATTGAAAAAGCAGGGCTGTCAAGGGTTATAGAGCTGCAAAACGGCGATAGTGAAACAATAAACTTTTTAGATAATACGTTTGATGCAGTAACTGTTGCCTTTGGCGTAAGGAACTTTGAGCATTTGGAAAAAGGGCTGGCAGAAATTCTGAGGGTGCTAAAGCCCGGCGGCAAATTAGTGGTACTGGAGTTCAGCAAGCCCAAAGCGCCGGTAGTAAAACAGTTTTACAATGCATATATGAAAGTAGTGGCGCCTATGATGGGCAAATTGTTCAGCAAAACCGCAACGCATATAAATATCTCGACGAATCAATTAAAAAATTCCCCGAAGGAAAAAACTTTACACACATTTTAGATAGCCTCGGCTATAAAAACACTTATTGTAAACCACAGAGCGCAGGAATATGCAGCATTTATTGCGGAGAAAAATAATTGCTATTATAATTGTATTAATGCCTTTTTGCGCCGCCAAAGCGCAGGAAAGGATAATGAATTTGACAGACCACGACAGCAAATTGTACCACTTTGGCATTAACCTCGGGCTGAACAATTCGCATTTTAGTTTTACGCACAACCCACGGTTTTTAAATACATCATTGAACGACAGTATCGCTGTTATAGAAAGCATCAATAATATCGGCATCAACCTGGCCTGGCTTGTAAACCTGAATTTTAATGAGCATTGGGACCTGCGTACCTACCCACTTAACCTTACTTTCAGCGAAAAGGCTTTTGAGTACACCATGAAAAAATTTGACCCGTTGCTGGGCGAAGGAGTGTTAACGCAAAAGAAAGTACAATCAATAACACTAAGCCTTCCTATATTAATAAAATTCAGCAGCGACCGCATTGGCAATATGAAAGTATTCACCACGCTGGGCGGCCGTTTCGATTACGACCTTGCATCAAACGCCAATAAAAAAAATGCCGAGGAATTAATAAAGCTAAAAGCTTACGACTATAGCGTGGAAGGCGGGCTCGGTTTCCATATCTACTTCCCATATTTTGTATTGACGCCTGAGTTAAGGGTTAACTGGGGCCTAAGCAACCTGCACCAGCGCAACCCCAACCTTCGTTTCAGCAGCAATGTTGACAAAATCAGCTCAAGGATGATTTCATTTTCGCTTACGGTAGAATAATTTTCCTTCTTTTTTTGTTTCCTTCTTTTGTTTGCACACGCATTGCCCTGTGGCATACAACCCTTTCTTTTATTTTGCTGTCTTACAAGGCCGATAATATTTAATTACTGTGGCTTGTCCCTCTCCCTGTTAATACTGCTTATAGGTTACCCATATTATCAATCTTAAAAACCAAAACAAAATGTTCAGGCTATTGCAAATTACAGATGGAAAAGCAGGCGCATGGATTACTAAACTCAAAGCGAGCGGGATGGAATTTGCCCCCAAATTAATAAGCGCTTTATTGGTGCTGGTGATAGGTTTATGGGTGATAAAACTTATCAGTAAATTAATCGGCCGCTTTATGTCGGCAAGGCATTACGATGCTTCGTTGCAAACTTTTCTTTTGTCGTTTTTTAAAGTTACCATGAATATACTGCTCATAATAACTGTAGCCAGTATGCTTGGGGTAAACACCACTTCATTTGCGGCATTGATAGCAGGAGCAGGCATTGCCATCGGGGCAGCGCTCAATGGCTCATTGGGCAATTTTGCCGGCGGCGTAATGATGCTCGTGTTCAAGCCATTTAAAATGGGGGATCTAATAGAAGCACAGGGCGTTACCGGCAATGTTACCGAAATGGGTATCTTCAATACAGTGGTGCTCAGCCCAGACCATAAAACTGTTATCCTCCCAAATGGGCCCTTGTCAACAGGCATCATTACCAATTACACAACAGCAGGCTACTTGCGGGTTGACCTCGACTTAGCCATTGCTCCTGAAATGGATATTAATAAAGCAAGGGCTGTGGCTATTGATGCCATGCAAAGCCACGCTAAAGTATTGCAAACGCCAAAGCCGGAAGTGAGTGTTTTGAAAGTGGGCGATGGCATGGTGAAATTGGCAATACGCCCTTATTGCCTGCAGGCAGATTATTGGGATGTGTATTTTAATGTGCAGGAGCTGGTGAAAAATGCCTGGGACAAAAACGGCGTTGCCGGGCCGGTGCCGCACAGGGTTATCATTAATAAAACTGTATAGTACCCTTTTGTTTTTTGTAATAGAACATGAAAGCACCGGTTGGGGGCAACAGGTGCTTTTTATCATCCCTTTGCTTAAAAAACATTGTGTAATCCCTGAACGGAAAATTGCTTTCGCAAAGAGGGGGCTATAAAAGGATGCCCCGCATAAAAGCGTAGGCTACAGAAAAATAAATAATAAGCCCGGTTACATCCACCAATGTGGCTACAAATGGGGCAGAGCTTACTGCAGGGTCGGCGCCAAGCCTTTTTAAAACTAACGGCAACATGGAGCCGCTTAAGGTGCCCCACAATACCACGCCAATAAGGGAGAAGCCAACAGTTAAAGCAATGAGCATTTCATGCTGGCCATAAATTTGCGGCAATATTTTGCTCCAGATAATAACCCTTGCAAAACCAATGGTACCCAGCACAGTGCCCAGCATCAGGCCCTGTATTATTTCCCTCCGCATTACACGCCACCAGTTCGCAATCGTTATTTCACCCATTGCCATTGCTTGTATAATCAGTGTGGATGCCTGCGAACCGGTGTTGCCGCCACTTGAAATAATCAGCGGGATAAACAATGCCAGCACCACCGCTTTTTGTATTTCGCCTTCAAATTTTTGCATAACCGTGGCAGTGAATAGTTCGCCTACAAAAAGTATCACCAGCCACCACACCCTCTTCTTGAATAATTTGAATGGGGAAATATCCAAGTACGGTTCGTTCAATGCCTCCGTGCCTCCAATCTTTTGTATGTCTTCGCTGAATTCTTCGCTGGCCACCCACAGCACGTCATCAATAGTAACAA
>CAYRRL010000366.1:0-3710 GCA_964426665.1 uncultured Ferruginibacter sp.
TCCTGTGTTTGCTCGCTTAAAGCTACCGCTATGGTGTTGCCTGATTTTACAGTAACCTGTTGTTCGCCGTACCCTGCCGAACTGAATAATAACACATCGCCTGGGGCTGCAGTAATTGAAAAACTGCCATCATCTTTGGCTGACACAGCTTGTTTTGATTTTTTATTTTTTACAGTAGCTAACGGCACTGGCTGCCCTTTGTCGTTGAGCACCTTGCCGGTGATGCTCCTTTCCTGGGCAAATGCCAAAGCAGGCGCCAGGAACAGCAGGAATAAAAATTTTCTCATAAAAGCGTTTTTAGTTCTGAAACATTTTCGCAATACACTATGCAGCAATATTGCTTACCAAAGCGTGCAGACAACAAAAAGAGAGAATTATTGATTTGTTAAACGCAATAAAATACCAAGGCATGAAAAACAAACACCGAAACATTTTATTTATACGCCGGGGCAAACCCATGCATATGCAGCAGCCGCTATTTTAACAAGCCAGTGCATAAAAATCCTTTTGCATATCAATAAGTTAAAAATTGCAGGTTGAAGCAACAAAACAAAACGCAGTGAAATCTATATCTTTGGGCAATAAGTACAGCCATACTTAACAGGAAGCAAAAGCATCAATAAGAATGTATTCATTCGTTTATTCCAATAATATTAAGTACCGGCTGTTACGGCATACCGCTTTCTGGCTGGCATGGATTGGCTATTTCATTACCATCTACACCATGCGGGGCGGCTCAGATTACATTGGCTTCCGCTCTTTTGTTTCCTACACAGCTATTGAAACACTCATAACAATGTCTATTGATATTGTGTTTTGCTACAGCGTAATGTATTTGCTGGTGCCCCGTTACCTTATCAGGGGCAAATACATTTTGTTTTTTCTTTTTATGGTTGTATTTATTTTAATTGATGCTTCAGTATCTTACTTCTATTACCTCAATTTTATTAACCCGCTGCGCCAGTATTTTGATTTGCCAGTATGGGAAAAAGTAAAATTCCCCCAGTTGCTGATTGGCATGAGCGGCGTGCTGATGATTACCTGGAGCGCCACCACTATCCGCTTTTTAAAACTGTGGCACCTGAAGCAGCAGGAATTTGATTTGCTGAAATCTGAGAAAATTTCGAAAGAACTAAAGTTTATTGATACTTATATACAACCAAGTTTTGTGCCCCTGCTGCTAAAGAAGGTATATTCTTATTCTGTTGCTTCCTCCCACAAAGTGCCTGAAATGCTTGAGCGCATGCAGCGCATACTAAGCTATCTTATAGACGAATGCAACCAAAGCACCGTGCCAATAAGCAGGGAGATAGAAGCTGTAAAAGATTTTTTGCATCTGGAAAAACTAACGAACGCCTCAAGGCTCAACATTCAATATGATTTGAATGCAGATGCTGGCAATAAACGCATTGTGCCTTTTATCATATTCCCATTGATTGAGAATAATTTCAGGCAGGTAAATGACAACATTACTGATAACCACTGGGTGAATATCGCCCTTGCTATTGCAGACAACAGCCTTTCGCTTGAAATAAAAAACAGCAAACCGGTAGAAACAAGCAACCTGATGAACTATGAAACGAGCAACCTGCACCAGATAAGGAAACGCCTTGAATTATTATACCCGGAAAGCCATAAACTCAATATTATCATCGAAGAAGAAGCCTTTATTATAAGGCTTGAAATTGCATTGAACAGGGTTGTGATATAAAAATCTGCCCTTCAAAGCTTCCCAATTCGTTATAAAAAATATAAAACTTACTGCTTTTTAAAAGATGAAGCATGAAATACCGGCACTAAAGCAATTAAAAAAACTACCTAACTGTTTTGCAGCATTTCAGCTGCTCCGCATGCCTTTATACAAAAGCAATCTTTACTTATTATTACGAAGTGTTTATTAAAAAAATTAGCCGCTATTTTTATTTGAGTGGCAATTGTGTTTAACAAATGCTTGCGAACTTTAGAAAAAGTAGCAGCCAAAAAAACCAAACGCTCTTATGCCTGAAAAAAGCGCAAAGCTGATAGGCCTGTATGCTAAAGCAGCGGGTGTGCCAATACTGGCTTTGCTTGTTCAATACACATACAATTTTCTTTCAACAGGCGAAAAGGTGATGTGGTCGCTGAATAATTTTCTTTTTTTCTGCCTGATTACTGCTTGTTTATGGGCAAGCAACCGGCAGATACAACACCTAATCAGGAAAAAACTCTTTGAAATAAAAAATACAGGCCTGCGTATTATCTCCAGGTTTGGCGTAAATATCATCCTCACTTTTATACTCACATCTATCCTGTTCAGGCTTTGGAATTACTTTTTGCATGGTTCCGTTTATTCACAAAATACAATAATTGCGCTGCAGGCTATCAGCATTTTCTTTAGCATACTTACAGGCTGTGTATATGAAATTGTGCACCTCAACAAAGAACGTGAGAGCGACATTATTAAAATTGAACGCACTGAAAAATCAAAGTTACAGGCGCAACTGGATGGGCTCAAAAACCAGGTAGACCCTCATTTTATTTTTAATTCCCTCAACACACTCTCCTACCTGATAAGCCAAAACCCGGGTACTGCCAAACTGTTTAATGATACGCTGGCAAAAGTTTACCGGTATATCCTTGTAAAAAAAGAAAAAGACTTAGTGATGCTGAAAGAAGAAATTGAATTTGCCAGCAATTATTTCTACCTCCTGAAACTGCGTTACCAAACAGGGCTTAAGATGACGATTGAACTGGATGATATTGTTGCAGAAAATTATATGCTTCCGCCATTATCTGTACAGATACTAATTGAAAATGCCATCAAGCACAATCATTTCACAGAAAAAACACCGCTTGAAATAAAAGTATCTGTAATACCTGACAAGGTAACCGTGGCTAATAACAGGAATTTAAAACAGTTTGAAATACAATCGCCGCAGATAGGATTGAAAAACCTTGCCGAAAGATACATGCTGATAACAGGCAAAAACATCAGCATAGATGATGACAAAAATAATTTTATTGTGGTATTGCCATTATTAATATCGTAGCAACATGATAAACACATTAATTATTGAAGATGAAAAAATTGCCGCAGATAACTTGATGCGGATGCTGAAACTTACTAAAGAGCCAGTGAATATTACAGCGGTGCTTGGCAGTGTGGAAGAAAGCATTGAATGGTTCAGCAGCAACCAGCAGCCAGACCTTGTTTTTATGGACATTCATTTAAAAGACGGCAATTCGTTCAGCATATTTGAAAAAGTGAGCGTAAATGCCCCCATAGTTTTTGTGACGGCTTATGACGATTACCTGCAAAAAGCATTTGAGCAAAACAGCATTGAGTTTTTATTGAAGCCTATTGATGAAGTGGCTGTGCTGCACACCATCAACAAATACAAAAAACTGAAAGAGCATTTTATTAACCGCCATGGTGCTGTATCATCAAAACTATTATCAAGGGCAAAAAGAAGCAGGCTGATTGTAAAAAAAGGGATAGAATACCAAAGTGTACTAATGGATGACATTGCGTATTTTTTTACAGAACATAAAGTGGCTTTTTTAGTAACTAAGGAAGAGAAAAAATTCATGCTCGACCAAAACCTGAAAGAGCTGGAGGAAGAACTGGATGATAAAATGTTTTACCGTGCCAACAGGAAATACATTGTGAATATTGACTGCATTAAAAGCTATAAAACTTTTGAAAAAGTGAAACTGGTTGTGGAATTATC
>CAYRRL010000367.1:0-3706 GCA_964426665.1 uncultured Ferruginibacter sp.
GCTCAACAATGTGTTCTTTGATTTTGACAAATGGGATTTGCGCCCTGAAAGTTTTGTAGAGCTTGACCGTGTGGTGAAATTATTAAAAGAAAACCCTGCCATAGAAATTGAAATGAGCGCCCACACCGATAGCTGGGGCAAAGACGAATACAACATGAAGCTCAGCGATAACAGGGCAAAATCTGTAATGGATTATATCCTCTCCAAAGGCATAGATGCCAAACGTATTACATCGCATGGTTATGGCGAAACAAAACCTGTTGCACCAAATACATCTGATGAAAACAGGCAGTTGAACAGGAGGTGTGAGTTTACGATATTGAAAAACTAAAATGCTCTGATGCCGGTCGCTTCCCTGTATAAATTGATGCTGTTTTATCTCAAAAACTATGCGCCATTTTACCTATTCGCATTCTCTGTATATTTGAGTAGCAACAAGCGTTTTTTCACAAACTTCCCTTAGCAGCCATTTATAGAAACATCCTTTGTGTTGAAGTTTTTAATCATACCACTCATCTTTACCATTACTGCTTGTTCCACTAATACAGACAAGCCTAAGCCGAAAGAAAATAAAGACTCGGCAACCTTTGTACCAAAGTATTTGGCAGATCCAAATAATACCTTGGATGCAAAAGTCAAGAAACTTGAATTAGGGTACATCGTATGGGGCTGCGCTTGTGCGAATTGGATAACTCCAGAAGATTATCCAAAAGGCACTTATGAAACTGAGGAACAGTTAAACAAAGCAAAAGTTTTCAGATATACCGAAATAAAAATAGTTGACAAACATCATTAGTCAACTTTAACAAACAATCTCAATCTTCAGTTCGGGGCTGGACATTAGTGTTTTAGACTTTAGTTGTTACCTTCATCATCAGTTTTTCAATCGGCTTTAGTTGCCAAGCGGACACAGCAACTATTCCAGCCCTGAGCCAAGCCCCGAACATTAGCGGGCATTGTAAAACGGTATTCTACTGCTAAACGAATTAAGAATATGGCAACAAAAACTAGAACGACAGAGACAGAAGCCAACGTAATCGGGTTCATAAACTCATTTGTTGACAGCGAACAAAAAAAACAAGACAGTTATCTCCTTATTGGCCTAATGAAAAAATGGTCAGGCTTTGAGCCAAAAATGTGGGGGCCGACTATGATAGGTTTTGGAAGTTATCATTACAAGTATGTGAGTGGGCACGAAGGCGACTCCATGCTAATTGGCTTTTCACCGAGAAAAGCAGCATTTTCCCTTTATGTTTCTGCACCGGGAAATGACAATAAACAACTGCTTGACAAATTGGGAAAGTTTAAAATGGGTAAAGCCTGTATTTATTTCAAAAAGTTGTCAGACCTTAATCTTGATACACTTGAGAAGCTAAGTAAAGCAACAATCAAGTACATAAACAAGAATCTCGAATGCGCTTGCAGAGAGTAAGTTCAAAACAGAAAAACGGCCCGCTAATCGAGCTGTGTAAAAAAAACTAAAACCTCCACCTCACAAAAGCCTCCATCGCTGCATACTCCGCCAGGCCAAGTTTATCATACAATTCCGCAGTAGCCCGGTTGCGGTCTTCGGCACGCTGCCAAAACTCACGGTTGTCTGTGCCCTGAAACACCACGCCGTCTTTCTGGCTTTGGTGCTTAAAGATGCCATTGCGTTTTTGCAATACCTGCCCGGGGCTCATTGGCACAGCCATTTCAATTGCATCAATATCCCATTCAGCCCAGGCACCTTTGTAGAGCCATACCCAGCAGTCTTTCATAAATGATTTGCTTTTCAGGCGGTGCACAGCTTCAAAAATAGCATCAAGGCAAACCTTGTGTGTGCCATGTGGGTCAGCCAAATCACCAGCAGCATATATCTGGTGCGGTTTTACCTGCTCTATTAAATCAGCAACAATAGTATAATCAGCTTCGCTCAAAGGGTTCTTTTCCACTAAGCCTGTTTCATAAAAAGGCATGTTTAAAAAATGTGCCTGCTCTGCAGGTATGCCCACATAGCGGCAGGTATTTACCGCTTCGCCCCGGCGGATAAGGCCCTTTACATGCCGCAGTGTATAAATATCTTTTTCGCCATTCTTTTTTGTTTTTAAAAAAGCAAGTGCTTCATCATATATCTTTTCGGTAGCTGTGCCGCTTATCCCAAATTGTTCGTTGTATGCTTTTACAAACTCTATAAACCGCAGCGCCTCATCATCTGCCACCGCAATATTGCCGCTGGTTTGGTAAGCCACATGCACTTCATGCTGCTGGTCAACCAATCGCTGGAAGGTGCCGCCCATGCTGATAATATCATCGTCAGGGTGTGGGCTGAAAATGATGATGCGTTTTTTTGCAGGCTCTTTTCTTTCGGGGCGGTGCGTATCGTCTGCATTGGGCTTGCCGCCGGGCCAGCCTGTAATGGTGTGCTGCAGCCAGTTGAATACTTCTATATTAATATCGTAAGCCTGCCCGTGCAAAGCCAGCAGGGAACTAAGCCCATTTTGGTTGTAGTCGTTGTCTGTGAGTTTCAGTATAGATTTTTCCAACGCCAACGCCAGATGTGTTACTGCTTTTTTTATCATGGCTTTATCCCACTTCACTTCATCAGTAAGCCAGGGTGTTTTAAAGCGTGTGAGCGATGCAGCGCAACTTTCATCCAATACATACTCTGCATTGTTGTGCCCCTGCAAATAAGATGCAGGCACAAATTCAGTTACCGGGCCTTCTACTGCCTGCTTAATAATGCCTGCCTTGCGCTCGCCATAAGCCAGCAGAATGATGCGCTTTGCTTTTAATATGGTACTAACGCCCATGGTGATGGCTTTTCTTGGCACATTGGCAATACTGCCAAAATCATAAGAAGCATCAAACCTTGTTACATGGTCAAGGGTAATAAGCCTGGTGATGGTATTGACGTGGCTGCCCGGCTCGTTGAAACCAATATGGCCATTGCGGCCAATGCCAAGCAGTTGGATATCTATGCCGCCAAACGAGGCTATTTTATTCTCATACGCTTCGCAATGCTGTTTTACTTCATCTGCTTTTACAGCACTGTCAGGTATAAAACAATTTGCCTTGTCAATGTCAATATGGTTGAAAAGGTTTTCTTCCATAAAGTGCTTGTAGCTGTGGTAAGTATTTGCCGGCAAAGGGTAGTACTCGTCGAGGTTGAAGGCAACCACATTTTTAAAACTCAGCCCCTCTTCTTTATGCTGGCGTATTAATTCTTTATATACTCTTTTGGGAGTGATGCCGGTGGCCAGGCCGAGAATAGTTGGCTGGCCCTTGCTGTTGCGCTGCTTAATAAGCGCTGCTATATCATTGGCCACTGCATTGCAGGCTTCATCCTGACTAGCATATACACGGGTGGGTGTTTTTTCAAATGAGAATGATTGGGGTTGCATATCAACTATTTTATTGAAATGTATTTATTGAGCATAAAAACGCCTGCAATAACGGCCGCTTCAGGTTGTACAAAGTAATGTTTATTATCTAAAAAAATAATTATTTGCCCGGTTGTATTGGTGCCGGCCGCTGCAACAGTTGCAGCACAAACTTATTACCTTTGCCGCTCACTATGCGTACAAAAAAATTACACAAAGACAAAGTAAACATCATCACCCTTGGCTGCAGCAAAAACATGGTGGACAGCGAAGTGCTGAGCGGCCAGTTGCAGGCCAATGAAATTGATGTGGTGCATGAAAACAAAAAGAAAGACCACAATATT
>CAYRRL010000368.1:0-3681 GCA_964426665.1 uncultured Ferruginibacter sp.
GCGCTTATCAATAACCCTTCCATTATTTTGGCAGATGAGCCTACGGGCAACCTGGATTCAAAAACTTCTTACGAGATAATGGATATATTGGGTAAAATACATAGTGATGGCAATACGGTTATACTGGTTACGCATGAAGATGACATTTCGCATTTTTCACACCGGATAATACGTTTAAAGGATGGGATGGTGGAAACAGATAAGACGAATGAAAACCCACTTGTTATTGCCCAGCTTGTATAGCCACTTCAACTATTGCATGATTTTTTTGTTCATTTACTTTGTCAATAAATAAAAAAGCAATGGCGCTTAAGATATACACCAAAACAGGCGATGCCGGCAAAACAAGTTTGATTGGGGGCACTAAAGTTTCGAAAAGCCATTTGCGTATTGAAACCTATGGCACTGTTGACGAGCTTAATTCCTATATCGGTTTAGCAGGCGATATAATTACTGACGCAGCCAGTAAAATAATTTTAAAAGAAATACAGGACAGGCTGTTTACAATCGGTTCTTCATTGGCTTGCGACCCTCACAAAGAGCCATTAATGAAAATCCCTGATTTAAAAGAGAGCGATGTAGAGTTGCTCGAAAAAGAAATCGAC
This sequence comes from uncultured Ferruginibacter sp., assembly GCA_964426665.1. Classification (GTDB taxonomy): domain Bacteria; phylum Bacteroidota; class Bacteroidia; order Chitinophagales; family Chitinophagaceae; genus Ferruginibacter. The sequence continues at coordinate 606 of CAYRRL010000368.1, forward strand.
AAAATGAACGGAACATTGCCGCCAATGAAATTTTTTATTTTGCCCGGCGGCCATCCTGCTGTATCCACTGCACATGTGGCCCGCTGTGTATGCAGGCGGGCCGAGCGCTTATGTGTAAATATGCTGGAGCATGAATTATTTGTTGATGCGTTGGTAATAAAATACATCAACCGCTTAAGCGATTACCTTTTTGTGTTAGCAAGGTATATAGGCCATTTGCTGGGCGTGGAAGAAGTGCCATGGAAACCAAGGGTTAATTGATAATTTTCCCGTCCTTCATGTGCAGCACCCTGTCGCTCATTTGCGCCAGTTCATCATTGTGCGTTACAATCAAAAATGTTTGGTTGGTTTTATTTCTTAAATCAATAAATAATTGGTGTAGCTCTTTTGCTCTTGCGCTATCTAAGTTGCCGGTTGGCTCATCAGCCATAATAATTGATGGCTTATTGATGAGCGCCCTTGCTACAGCTACCCTTTGTTGTTCGCCGCCTGATAATTGCTGCGGTTTGTTATCAAGCCTTTCGCCAAGCCCTAATGTTCTTAGAATATTAACAGCTTCTTCTGTTACTTCTTTTTTCTTCCTTCCTGCCACCCATCCGGGTATGCACACATTTTCCACGGCAGAAAACTCAGGCAATAAATGGTGGAACTGAAAAACAAAACCAATGTATTTATTGCGAAAGGCGGCAAGTTTGTTGCCTTTTAGTTTGTCTACAGCTTCGCCCTCTAATGTGATGCTGCCGCTGTCAGCTTTGTCTAAAGTGCCGAGTATATGCAGCAAAGTGCTTTTGCCGGCGCCCGATGAACCAACTATGCTTACGATTTCGCCTTTTTTGATATTTATATCTACGGACTGCAGTACGGGAAGGCTGCCATAATTTTTCCTGATGTTTGTTGCTGTAAGCATTGGGCAAAATAATTAATAATTCCCAACGTTTAGTTAATGAAAGGCAATAAAATGATATGTGTTTTAAATTGGTTTTAGCTGTTAAAAAACACATTTGGTAGTTTCAACCAAACATATACATTTGCAAAAATTTAAAACCCAAGCATACTATGTTCTGGACACTTGAATTAGCTTCCCATTTGGAAGACGCACCCTGGCCGGCAACTAAAGATGAGCTTATTGATTATTCCATCCGTAGCGGCGCACCGATAGAGGTAATTGAAAACCTGCAGGAGTTGGAAGATGAGGGAGGCGATGTGTATGAAAGCCTGGAAGATATTTGGCCCGATTACCCAAGCCAGGAAGATTTCTTCTTTAATGAGGATGAATATTAATTTGGTTTCGCAGTTTGCTGCGCAATAAATAAAACGAAAGCCGCTCTGCAAAGGGTGGCTTTTAGTTTAAGCAAGAAAAATGTGGTGGTGGTTGATAATGGTGTTATGAACCCTGCAGTACACATCCAGCAGTTTATTGATTGCGCTCTTGCCTTCCTGTTTTAAGCCGAGGGAATAATCGTTCACATACAGGCTGATGTGTTTCCTCATTACTTCTTCGCTCATTTCCTGTGCATGGGTTCTTATATAATCATTCAGTTCAGGGTAATTGGCAAAAGCAAATTCAATGCTCTTTTTTATAAGCCCGTCAATTTTTTTCTGCACGGGCAATTCAATATTCCTGCTGATGACAATGCCACCGAGAGGTATAGGGCTGCCGGTCTCTTTTTCCCAGTATTCGCCAAGGTCAATAATTTTTTTTAAGCCCTTTGCTTCGTAAGTAAACCTGTTTTCGTGAATAATAACGCCAAGCCCTTTGCCCCTCAAAACAAAATCTTCTATTTCATCGTAGCGCAGGAAAATTTTATTTTTTGTTTTTGGGTATGCCAATGAAAAGAGCAAATGTGCAGTTGTATTCTCTCCAGGTATTGCAATTTGTTTTTCTTCCACATTCGCCATTCCATGTTCATCATTCGTAATTAACAATGGGCCCACGCCGCTGCCCAAAGCGCTGCCGCTGGCCATTACTATGTAATGCCCAAGCACTAAAGGCAATACGCCATAACTTAGTTTTGTAATGTCAAGTTTCCCCTGCTTTGCCCATTCATTCAAGGTTTGCACATCTTCAAGCACGGGTTCAAATTGCAGGCCTTCCGTATCAATTTTTTTATTTACAAGCGCATCGAATATAAATGTATCATTAGGGCAGGGGGAGAAGCCGAGGGTAATTTTTGTATTGCTGGATGGATGCATTGTTACATTGTTGGTTGCAATAATCAATAGCCAGTAATTAATTTAATCAATTCTGTATTTAAATTTTCAACAGCTTCTTTCATCCTCCATTTGCTTTTGTCCCTTTCGCCCACTTCGTTGCTGATGCTCCTTATTTGTAAAAAAGGCAGGCTTTGTTGCAGGCACACGTAATGCAATGCTGCGCCTTCCATTGATTCTGTTTGAGGGGAGAAAGTTTTTATCAATTGTTTTTTTTGCCCATTGCTGTCGCTTACTTTATTAATAGTAACTGATTTTACAACCGGCAATAAAGAATTGTTTAATAGAGCATGCGGGTTAATCAACCATCCTTCTGTAAAAGGGAACTGGTTTTTGCCGGCAAAGCCAGCATCGAATACAGTTGTAAAAGCGCCTTTTTCTTCCATGCCCAGGTCGCCAAAGGCATCGTATTTTACCAACACAACTTTTCCCGGCGGTATTTCAGCATAATTAAAGCTGCCGGCAATGCCCGCCTGTATAACCAGCGACGGCTTTTTTTGCATAATGGCATTTGTAAGCAGGTAAGTGGCGCTTACGGGGCCAATACCCGTTATCAAAACCTCAACAGGTGTTGCTATCCCTTTTTTTTCTAATAGTTGCAGTGTGGGCTCTATCTCAAAAGTAGTAGCGGCTGTTAGTAAAATCTGCATAGGCGCAAAATTCGGTGTTATCGCATCCTGTTCCAAGTTTAAATCAGGCTTTATATTTCGCCATCAAGCAGTTAACTTTGCGGAAATTTTTTGCAAAGCGGATGGTTTACATTACAAGGATAGAACATTTTAACGCAGCCCATAAGTTGTACAACCCAGCCTGGAGCCGTGAAAAAAATGAAGAAGTGTTTGGTAAATGTGCCAATGAAAACTGG
>CAYRRL010000369.1:0-3666 GCA_964426665.1 uncultured Ferruginibacter sp.
TTCTTGCTTCACTTCAATTATAGCAATATCATTCACCTGGATTTCTTCATGAGGCTCACCAGGGTTTTTAAAGCTTAGGTTCACATCAATGGTGCACCGTTCTGTTTTTTCCTTATTCACCAGGGTAATACGGTTATAGGTATTAATTAAAGTGGTTTCTAACGAACCGGATAGGCGCTTGGGATAAAATTCCCTGATTTTACTTCGTTGCACATCGGACAATTGCATGCCCGGGGCATTAAGCACTTCCCTATACTTATTGGTCCTTACATTGGTTTTAACTTTAACTTCAAAAAAATGAAGGTTGCTCTCCAAATACGATCGGGTCCTCACCTTTATCCTGTTGGAAAGATGGTTGTGGTGATCGTTAAAAAAAGCATACTCATCGTTATCAAAATAAGTAGTCAAATAGCTAAAAGCCCTGCACCCGTTAATTTCCAAAACAGTATACTGGTTGTTTTTAAGTAACTGGATAATTTGAGGCAATTTACCAATGGGTATAATATACTTTCGGTCAACCCGGTTTAAAAGTTTTACGTTATCCAACCCCGAAAGAGAGATGGGGTTGAGGCTGCTTAACTGGCTTTGAACGATTTCTTTTTGCATAACATGAGTTTATTTTTAGGAATACCAATTATTTCTATTATTTGCTCCTGGTTATAAAACTGCATTATTGCAAAAACCCCTATGCGGATTATCATTTTTTTTGAATTTTAATTTTAGTACCTTGAAAAGCCATAAAATCCACATTGAATTAGAAGAGGGAAAAACAACCGGCAGAGTCCTCTTAAATGCATGGATGAGGGTTGTCAAAAGAATGATATCATAAATGGAGGAAACATTAGCAATAGAAAAAGAATTTAAGCTCCTGTTCAGCCGGAATTATCGGCAACTTTGCAGCTATGCATATACTTTTTTAAAAGACATTGATAGCAGCGAAGATGTAGTACAGGAGATTTTTATTAAAATCTGGGAAAAACAAAAGATGGCAATAGGAACCACACAACTTAAGTATTACCTGTTTTCTGCTGTTCGCAATAATTGCCTCACCCGAATTCAAAAAGATAAAAGAAATTTTTTACAGGAACTCAATGATGAAGACGCTGCAGAAGAAATTAAATTAGCTTTGGAAAGCAATGAACCCATATCAAATACCCGGGATTTAATTGCAAAAGCGATGAACCTGCTGCCGCCAAAATGCCGGGAAGTTTTTTTACTGAGCAGGTTAAGCGGACAAACCTATTTGCAAATTGCTGATAGCCTGGGCATTTCGGTAAAAACTGTTGAAAATCAAATGGGAAAAGCTATAAAGCTCTTAAAAATTTTTGCCAAAGAGCATAATATTTATTCTATAATGCTTTGCTTAATCTATTTTGGCAGTTATTTTTTAGAAAACATAGGGGTATTCCATTAAACCAAGTCTTATAATAGAAAATGGACGATAAGGTACAAATACAGGAAATCATCATTCGGCACCTAAATGGTGAAGCTTCGCAGGAAGAAAACCTGCAATTGGATCAATGGTTGGCCCAAAGCCCCGATCATGTTCAGGAATTTGAACTCATCAAAAATATTTGGGAAGATACGGCTACTGCCGCACTCATACCCGTAAACGAACCTAAAGCCTGGGAAAACATCAGATCCCAAACTATTGGCAACGAAACAAAAGTGATAAAACTATTTCCCTGGAAAAAAACATGGTCTATTGCCGCCGCTGTACTGCTTTTAATAACGGTTGGTTATTTCATATTAAAACCTTCGGAAACGGCCTGGCAGGAAACCATTGCCCGGGATGGCAATAAAAAAATTCGTTTAGGTGATGGAACCCTTATCAGCATTCGTAAAGGAAGTACAATAGCCATACCCCAAAATTATGGCACTGCCATACGCCAGGTAAAATTAACCGGCGAAGGATATTTTGAAGTAACGCATAATGCTCAAAAACCTTTTTCGGTAATTACAGATAAAAGCCTGGTAAAAGATATTGGTACAGCATTTTTGGTAAAAAGTTCAGGAGAAAAAGATGAGGTTACGGTAATGGAAGGCGAAGTAAGTTTTTGCGACAAAAAAGAAACCTTAAGCCCAATTTTGATGAAGGCTAATGAGTCGGCAACCTTATTTAATACAACCCTTCAAAAGAACAAAGCCGATACCGGCAATATTTTATCCTGGAGATCGGGAATTTTAGTTTTCCAAAATACGGCTTTAGCAAAAGTGGCAAAAGATATCAAAGACTATTACAACATTCCAATGGAAGTGCCAGCCCGTTTAGCCACTACAGAAATTACGGCAACTTTTAATAATGAATCCCTGGCACAAGTGGTAAAAGAATTAGGCCTGCTCACCGGGCTGGCTATTCAATTAAATAACAACAAAATAGTGGTTGCCGAATAGGATGTTTAACGCTGCACCGGTAAATACAACTATTCAAGGAGCCAAATGAATTGTATGAAAGCCTTTGCCATCTTAACGTTGCTTTGCCTGGTTCATACGTCGGCTTTTGCTCAAAAAAAGTTGTTGGACAAACCCTTTAAAACTGAAAAAAGCAGGGCAAGCATCACTACTTTCCTGGAAGAAATACGGCAACAAAGCGGCGTAATCCTGGAGTACTCCAACAGCAATTTTAATGCAGGCAAAATGGTGCAGTTAACCGGAAATGAAAATACCATTGGCACATTATTACAAACCCTTCTTAAAGGAGAAAAAGTAAAGCTGCTGGAGCATAACAACAAAATTATTCTTGTACCCTCTTCCGAAATATTTTCTTTACACAGCCCACGGGCCACCACATTTAATTTTTATGGATATATCAAAGAATTTTCCAGCAACGAACCCCTTGCCGGGGCAACCATTTATGAGCCGGCAACTCAACGAGGCGTGGCCTCCAATGAGCAGGGTTATTTTAACTTATCACTCAGCACGGGCATTCACTATATTGAAATATCCTATGGCGGGTTTAAGCCCGTTATGGCCAAAGTAAATATAGAAGGTGACTTTAGAAAAGATATTGCGCTGGCTATGACTAACGATACACTATCCCCTGTAGTTGTAGCATCGGAAGCATCCCTAAAAGAGGGCTCCTTTACGGTGCTGCAGGATAATCCTTTTTCCAATGGGTTGATGAACGAAGATGATCCTTTGCAGTTTTTATATTTATCACCCAGCTTGCAAAACGCCGCCTATTCTTTTAGCGGTTTCCAGGTAAGGGGCAATGGCACCGATGAAAATCTTTTTTTACTGGATGGCAACCCGGTGTATAATCCTACGCATTTACTGGGCGCAGTTTCTGTACTTAACCCTACAGTACTAAAGTTGATGCGCTTTTATCATTGCGATTTTCCGGCCCGGCTCGGCGGTTCACTATCGTCGGTTTTAGAAGTGCAAACCAAGCAAGGCAATATGAAAAGATGGCAGGGCGAATTAAATGCAAGCCCGCTTGCCGCAGCGTTAACCCTTGAAGGGCCTTTAGTAAAAAATAAAGTTGCCCTAATGGTTTCGGGGCGTAAAAATATTCCATTCCCGTTTTATGATTCTTTGCAAAATGGCATTATCACTAATTTTTATGATGCTCATTTTAAGTTATCCGCCATAATAAGCCCGGCGAGCAAAATAATGATCAACTATTACAGGGGCGAAGACCAGCTTCGGCAGTCCGGGAAATACACC
>CAYRRL010000370.1:0-3663 GCA_964426665.1 uncultured Ferruginibacter sp.
CATCTGCTTCGCCAAACACAAGGCGGCAGTTTTCTGTGTAGCCGAGCTGCTGCCGGTAACCCCATGCTTTTTGAATGCGGCCAAGGAAAAAACTGTCATCAATGTTTTCGTTTTTGTCCCGGGTAAGCAAACGCACCAGTATTTGCGATTGCGGGTTAATATAACCCCTGCCAATAAAATTTTTGTCATGCGACAGCACATTCACAATTTCTCCCGGCTGCGGCGAAGCATCCAGCAGTTTGCCTCTGTTTGCTTCGTTGGCAAACACCCATGGGTGGCCCAGTTCAATCCTCCGGCCAATATTTTTATTAAGCACAATACTTTTCATGCAGCAAAGGTAATCGTTATAAAGCGGGGCAACAGGCGGCAGGGTTTACCAGGCAAAAAAAATATTCATTGCCCCTTTACTGGCTGCCGGCAATTTCAAAACCAGGAGTGCTTCCCGGGCCAGCTTTTAATGTTTAAACTCCATATACTCATTAACGTGAGGAAGGCCGGATAGAAATCCAGCCCGTTAAAAGCCATCCTATGAAAGGAATTGCGTTTTAGACTGTTTAAGAAGAAATTTGGTTGCAGCAATTTTGAAAGCGGCCTTAATTTACCGGGCCAAACAGGCACAATTAAAAAAGTGCATCGGTTTTAATTTTTTTAGCAAAATGCTTTAGAGGCGCAACCAGGCATTTTGCCAAAGTATATTTCTTAATAAACAATAATGTTTTGCAAGCAGCCCCCTATTGCCATATATAGCCACAAATTAATATAAACGCCTGCAGCACATAAAAGCATCGAACAATGACACAATGATGATGGAATCTTTTTTGATTATTCTTAGGTGTGCATTAAACAAAAGGCGCTTGATAGCTTTTAAAATATTTCAAGGGTTTCTATTTTATCTGGCAAAGGATACAGGCATACTCCTCTTTTATTAATTTTTTTTAAACAATCCAATTAGATAACTATTTATATATCAAAATGGCAGCAAGCCGCTTTTTATATTTAAAATTTGTGCCTGGAAATGTATGTGCAGGGCAACCTTCTCTTTTCAGCGAACGTAAGTTTTTCAATCTTGCAAAGCCGCATTTTAAACTTTTTGAATGTCTGATATAAATCGCAACCGGAATATAAAGAATGGTTACAATTACCTCCTCCTTTTTAAATTTTTTTCTTTATGTTTGGCCCCTGCATTTTACGAGGAAAGTGTATTTGTACAATTCCCAATTGCGGCATAGCATGCACCCTATGAAATTCGTCCTGAGAGAAAATTGCCAAATAGATAACTGAGAATTTTTTTATTATTAAAACTAACACAATTTATGAGGAAGCAACCACCCGGTTTTTTCAGCCGCTTTGTTTTTAGCCGGCTTTCCATTATCGTTTTCCTGGCATTGTTTGCTGCAGGCGCAGCCATTGGCCAGACCGTTAACGGAGTAATAACAGATACAGCCTCTAAGCCAATTTCAGGCGTATCTGTTGTAGTAAAAGGAACAAAAAATGGAACAAGCACCAACAGTGCAGGGGAATTCCAATTGAACAATGTTGCCGCAAATGCCACGCTTGTAATAAGCTATGTAGGCTTTGAAACAAAGCAGGTAAAAGCAGCAGGCGGCAAAGCGCTCAATATCACCTTAAATGAGGATGCCAACCTTTTGGGCAATGTAATTGTAACAGGTTTCCAGCGCATCAACAGAAAGAATTTTACAGGTTCTGCCGCCACAATCAAACCAGATGATATCAAGCAGGCAGGCGTAACGGACCCAAGCCGTTTGCTCGAAGGCCGTGTTGCAGGCGTATCTGTACAAAATGTATCCAGCACGTTTGGAAGCGCACCCAAAATAAGGATCAGGGGCGCTACTTCGCTTAATGGCGACAACAAACCTCTTTGGGTAGTGGATGGCGTGGTACTGGAAGACATTATCAATATTTCAAACGACCAGTTGTCAAGCGGCGACCCTACTACCTTATTGGGTTCATCCGTAGCAGGCATCAACTCTAATGATATTGAAACTTTTGACATTTTGAAAGATGCTGCCGCTACTGCTTTATATGGCGCAAGGGCGATGAATGGCGTGGTGGTAATCACAACCAAAAGGGGGCGCCAGGGGAAAACATCTATTACTTATACTGGCAACTACAGCACACAGCTTAAGCCTACCTATGCAGATTATAATATTATGAACTCTGCACAGCAAATGTCTGTAATGGGCGAACTTGAAAGAAAAGGGTTGCTTACTTCAAACATTTTAAGTAGCTCCAATTATGGTGTGTATGGCAAGATGTTCGACTATATTAATACGCCTGACGAAAATGGCAATTTCCGGCTGGAAAACTCGCCAGCAGCAAAAAGGGCTTTTCTTGAAAAATATGCAACCACCAATACAGACTGGTTCGATCTTTTATTCAAAAACTCATTTGCCCAGGACCATACTATCAGCATTTCTTCAGGAACTGAAAAATCGCAGTCATTTTTCTCCACCAGTTTTTACAAAGACAATGGCTGGACAATAGCAGACAATGTAAAAAGGTATACGCTAAACTTCAGGCACAATTATAATTTTTCAAACCGTTTATCTGGCGGCTTTTTAACAACAGGCTCTGTGCGCCAGCAGCGTGCCCCCGGCACTATCCGCAGGGTAAGCAACCCTGTAAACGGGCAGTACGAACGTAATTTTGATATCAACCCCTTTAGCTATGCACTCAATACCAGCAGGGCTATTACAGCTTTTGACGAAAATGGGGAAAGGGAAAATTTCAGGCGCAATTTTGCACCCTTTAATGTATTTACTGAACTGGAAAACAACAGGCTGAACATTGATGTGATAGACCTGAAACTGCAAGGCGAACTGGGTTATAAATTCAGCAAAACTTTGCGCTATGAATTTATTGGCGCCCTCAGGTATGTAAAATCAACAAGGGAGCATGAAATAACCGAAAATTCCAATATGGCCAACGCATACAGGGCTGCCGACAACGCTACTATGAGGTCAAACAACAGGTTCCTTTACCGTGACCCGGACAACCCTGCCGCAGAGCCAATAGTTGTATTGCCTTATGGTGGTTTTTACAACCGCACAGAAGACAAATTGATCAACTTTGATTTCCGCAACAGTATTAACTATGTAAATACTTTCAACGAAAAGCACGAGCTGAATGTTTTGCTTGGGCAACAGGTAAAATTTACCGACCGCCAAAATTATTCAAACACGGGCTATGGCTACCAGTATGACGCCGGGGGCATTCCATTTGTAGATTACAGGATATTGAAACAAAGCATTGAATCAAGCTTCCCATACTATGGCATGAGCAAAGACTTTGACCGATTTGCTGCGTTTTACCTTAATAGCCAATACACTTTTGACAAAAAATTCAACATATATGGTACCGTAAGGTACGATGGCTCCAACCGTTTAGGGTCGTCTCCTAAAGCACGCTGGCTGCCTACCTGGAGTTTTGGCGGCTCATGGAACATAGAAGAAATGAACTTTATGAAGAGTTTTACCCCTGTTACGTATTTGAAGCTAAGGGGAAGCTATGGCCTTACAGCAAGCCTTGGGCCTGCCACCAACTCCAATATTGTATTGAGGAGCGCTATCACCAACAGGACAGCCCCAACAGACAGGGAATCTGTAATTATCCTGGCTAACCTTGAAAACTCTGAGCTTACAT
>CAYRRL010000371.1:0-3662 GCA_964426665.1 uncultured Ferruginibacter sp.
AATATTTTTTCTCTTTGAAAGATTTGATGCAGCCGTCTTTATAAACTTCCACCACGCCATACCTGTCAAATTCTTTCATGGGTTTTAATGCTAATGAACATTCAGCATGGTGCCGCACATGAAAATTTAGTAACGCATTGGTATCAGCGTCAAATAATGTGTCGCCGTTCAGTGCAAATATGTTTTCAGTACTTGCCTTTTTGCAGGCGGCATAAATTGCGCCACCAGTTCCCAATGGCTCTTCTTCAATTGAAAGTTGATAATCCAGTTCCGGGTAATTTCGTGCAAGGAATTTTTCTATTGATTCGCTTAGGTATCCAATGGAGAAAATAAATTTTTCAACGCCTTGCTTTTGTAAATAGCTAATCACATAGTAAAGAAAAGGCCTGCCTGCCACCGGTGCCATACATTTAGGCAAACCGCTTACTACCGAACGCAGCCTTGTGCCCAGGCCGCCAGCAAGGATAATCGCTTCGCTTGCCATGGTTAAGGTTTAAATATTTTTTCTTCCACCAATTGGCAAATGATATGCCCTAAAAGAATATGGCATTCCTGTATCCTTGGTGTGTCGCTTGAAGGCGCATTTAATAAATAATCAGAAAGGGCTTTCATGGCACCGCCTGTTTCGCCGGTAAAGCCAATAGTAACCATTCCCTTTTCTTTAGCAACTTCAAAAGCCTTTATAATATTCTTGCTGTTGCCTGATGTGCTCAGGCCCACAAGCACATCGCCTTTGTTGCCCAAACCCTGCAACAGCCTTGCATAAATCAAATCGTAGCTATAGTCATTGGCCACTGCCGTTAAGTAAGATGTGTTGCAATGCAGTGCCTCTGCAGGCAATGCAGGCCTGTCAATATAAAAACGCCCGCTGAACTCTGCGGCCAAATGCTGTGCATCGGCAGCGCTGCCTCCATTGCCACAGAATAAAACTTTGTTGCCATTTTTAAATGCAGATACAATTGTATTTACACAACCGTTTACAGTGCTGATTATTTTTTCATCAGCAAGCAGTTTTTGTTTTGCTGTAATAGAAGCGCTGATTATGCCTTTTATAATTTCTTGCATTAATACTTATTAATTGGTGCAAATATATCTTCAAAAGCAAAACCCTCTGCATTTGCAAAGGGTTTTTAGCTGCAAGGGGTTTTATAATTTCTTCGGCACCATTCCCCTGATACCCATATCCACCACCTGGTCGTTGTTTGGAGGTGACGGGTCGTATTGGTTATTGCCATCGGTTTCGCTCCATTCAAAACTGTTGTTGGTTGACAATGAAACTTCGATGTTAATATCGCTTGCCTCATTGCCAGTAATAACTAAAGGCGAGGCAAAAACACCTGTAACCAAACATGAACCGGCAGGGATAGGAGAGGTGGCAAATATTGGGTTGGGCACCGTAGTAGCACCCGGGGGCGCTTGCCCATTTATCACTTTTCCAAAACCAGCGGCGCTTGCTTCAACAGCCCAAAAACCTTGCTTTTTATTAGCGTTCACTATTACAGTGGAATCTTTTACTTTAAAGTTTGTGATGTATGTGTTGAAGCCTATAAAAGATGCTACGGTAGCATCTAATGCCCCCAAAGGCGTGTTTACATATACATTGTAGTTTTGATAAGCCAGCGACACCCTTAGATATGGATAAGTGCCGGCAGCCAATTGGCTTAATGGCACGCTTAAAAAGATTCCGTTGTTGCCCGCAAATTTCGATTTTGAAAAGTCAATAGCGTTTTCCCCGCCAACTGATGTTTCTTCTGCCTTGTACAGCACGGCACCTTTTCCCGGCAATGTGATAGCAGTTGGCGCAAGTTCAAGATAATGGGCGCTCATGCTGTTGAACCTTGGCGATTGTGCGCCATGGCCTGCCGGCACGGTCACCGGGCTGCCCTGGCCATTCAGCCTTACCTGTGTGCTGTCGAACTTAAAAATAAAATTGATTTTTGGCTGAGCGGGGTTGTTTGTTTCCTTTTTGCAGGAAGAAAATAATAATAGTGTTGTTGCTGCGGCTGCAATGATGTTGAATTTCATGCGAAGGATTTTGGTGAAACTGGTTTTGATTAAGTAAGCCAAACCTTTTCCGTAAATATTATGCCGTTTGTTTTAAAAGAAAACCTATAAGTTGAAAACTATTGTTAATTAAAAGCCATCCTTATATGGTGCAGGGATGGAAACTGAAACCCCAACGATAAACGATTAACAAAAACGAGAAACTGTGCTTTAATTCATCATCAGCACATTTACGCTCCGCTGCAAAATATTAAAAGCAATTTCCGCCATCAGGTTTTCTTTGTCCAGCGTTGGGTTTACTTCTGTTATTTCAAAGCAGCAAATTTTCCTGTTCTGCATAAACTTGCTTATCAAATCTTCTGCTTCCCTTTCCCTAAGCCCATTGCTTACAGGCGTGCCCGTGCCTTTTGAAATAGAAGAATCAAGGCTGTCCACATCAAAGCTTACATAAATATCTGTGCAGTCGCTTAAATAGCGCAGCACTTTTCGGCTTATGCTTTCTGCGCCGTTGCGCCTTACTTCATTTGTGGTAATTACTTTTATGCCATGTTTTTCAATCAATGCTTTTTCTTCTGCTTCAAAATCCCTCAGCGAAATAATCACCACATCTTCGGGCAGCACTTTTGGGAAAATCTTTCCGTGGTGTTTTAACTGCCCCCACATTTTTTCTGTCTTTTCATCAAGGTCATGCACTTTTCTTTCCTCATTGTCTTCGCCTATGGCAGTGGCCAGGCTCATGCCATGCATATTGCCCGATGGCGTGGTGTAAGGCGTGTGCAAGTCTGCATGGGCATCAATCCATATTACGCCCAGCTTGCTTTTTGGCTTTGCCATTTTAATGCCGGCAATAGTGCCGCCGGCTGTAGCATGGTCGCCGCTTAATATTACAGGGAAGAAATGCCCTTTGATAGAATCGCAAACAGCTTTGCTTACCCTTTCATACATAGTAACCATGCCATTGATGCGTTTTGCATAAGGCGACTGTATCGGCTCAAACAACAATTTGTTTTCCACTTCTATTTTTTCAGAAGGGAAATGCACAAAAAAGTTGCTCATAAAATCAAGCGCTGCAATTTTAATGGCATCAATGCCTAAACTTGCACCCCGGGTGCCAGCGCCAATTTCGCTTGGTACTTCAATCAGTTTTATATTCTTCATACAATTTTTTAAAAACCGCCAACAGAGGGAAGGGTTAGTAAAGCTTATTGCTTTGCCCTGTTAAAGCAGGATGATGGTAACAATCGTTTATGGCAAATCTAATAAATTCCTTCCAATGGGTTAGCTCCCCGGATAGTGCCCGTTATTTTCAATGGTTTAAAACGCACAAACATATCTTCGCTGTACCAGTTTTCTTTTCTTGTTTTCCTGATAACTTCTGCATGTTCTTTCATATTGTAAGCAAATGCTTTCATGTGGCCTTTGCTTTGCCAGATGCTGAAAGTAGCTTGTTTGATATAGGGTATTTCGCCAATGCCTATAGAAGCAATAAACCCTTTGGCGGTGCTCATTTGTGCAGCCACGCTGCCAACATTTTTCCAGAACGGCGATAATTGCGAAAACCTGATGGTTGCCCTTGTCAATATTGCTATCGGGCCATCATAATCAAATTGTTTAGGAAGGCTGCCAAAACATTCCTTGCCATCCCATTTGCCGTGGCC
>CAYRRL010000372.1:0-3654 GCA_964426665.1 uncultured Ferruginibacter sp.
CACACGACGAAAGGGAGAAAGTGGACGTATGGGTGCAATCGCTTAAAACACGGGCTGTAGCAACGGAACAATCAGCATTGGACCTTACCAATACAATTGCATCGCACAATACAGACATACCCATTATTGAAACAGATGAAAACGGCAACCCATCGGGCCAGGGGCTTAACCTAGACACAATTGAAATAAAAAAAGATACAGGCTACCTTAGAAAACTGGTAGAAGAGTTTAAAGGGTTGCACGAACCAATTGAAGTGGAAATAAGCAAAGAGCCTTTGCTGATAAACAAATATTATTATGGCGATTCCAAGCTATTAAAAGAAGTAAGGTATTACCCATTGGTACAATTGTTTATTGTAGCCATGTTTATCATCATCATGCTTATCAGCATAAGCACAAGAAACAAATCAACACAAAACCAGGTGTGGGCCGGCATGGCAAAAGAAACAGCCCATCAATTGGGCACGCCGCTTTCATCGCTGCAGGGCTGGGTGGAATTGCTGAAAGAAAACAAAGGCAATGAAAAAATTGTGGGGGAAATGAGCAAGGATGTTGACCGCCTTAAATTGGTAAGCGACCGCTTTGGCAAAATTGGCAGCACGCCGCAATTAGAAGAAAAAAATATTGTGGCCCAGGTAACAGAAATGGTGAACTACATAAAACGCCGGGCACCCGAAAAGGTGGGCTTTTCCATCAACACCAATGGCGAAAAAGAAATTACAGCACTCATCAATGGCCCACTGTTCGATTGGGTAATTGAAAACTTATTAAAGAATGCCCTGGATGCAATGGAAGCCAAAGGCAGCATCAGTATCAATATAAAAAGTGAAACCACACAGATTATCATTGACGTAACTGATACTGGCAAAGGCATCAGCAAACAAAACATACAAAAAGTTTTTAAACCGGGCTTCACCACCAAAAAAAGAGGCTGGGGCCTTGGGCTCAGCCTGGCAAAACGCATCATGGAGCAGTACCACAAAGGCGGGTTGTTTGTAAAAAATTCAGAGCCGGGCAAAGGCACTACTTTCAGGATTGTGCTGAAGAAGTAAATGGCATATTGGTTCCCCAGGTAGCTATCCGGGTTGTATTAGTGTGGGCGCAGACTTTTTATTTGATCCTGGTTTAATTTTTTATTCAATCAACCTATATTTGCAGCCCTCATCCCATCTGCCGGGATGAACTGCCCAGGTGGCGAAATTGGTAGACGCACCACTTTGAGGTGGTGGCGCCCGAAAGGGTGTGCTGGTTCGAATCCAGTCTTGGGCACAAAATCCTGATGGCCTGCATCAGGATTTTTTTATCTGCAACTCGTTTATACTTTAACCCATTTTTGCATTGTATTGCCATAATGCCGCCACTTTGCATAAACCCCGGTTATCAACATTAAATTAATAAAGGAATTGGATAGTTTTTAAAAAAACGTAACTTGTCGACATCAAAACTGTTTACCTGTAACCTAGACGGGGATTTTGTATTGATTATTAAACCAATTTACAGGCACATACAGGAGTGTTATATCCGCTCTATCCAAACTAAGCCCCTTTTATTTTAAAATTCAAATGCCTTTTTAAGGCTATCCTGTATTGTGGTAAAATTTTACGCAACAATTTTATTGCTGTTTTTTTGCAGTTCCCTTAATGCACAGACATTCAGCGGGACTGGCGGTAGCATACCTGATAATGGCGCCGCACCTACCTGCTTCAACATTAATGTTACAGGAGTGGGGGCAATCAATGGTTCTTATGGAGTTGCATCCGTTTGCCTTAACATTACACACACTTATGATGCAGACCTTGAAATAAAGTTAAGGGCCCCGGATGGAACATTGATCCCTCTTTCCATTCAGAATGGAGATTTAGGCGCTAATTATACCGGCACCTGCTTTACTGGTTCAGCAGTTAACCCCATTACATTGGGCACAGCGCCTTTCACAGGGAATTACAAAGCAGAAGGCATTTTGGGAAATGTAAACAACGGGCAAAACGCCAATGGCACCTGGAGCCTGTGCATACAGGATGTGGCTGCTGCCGATGCAGGCACATTGGCCAACTGGAACATTACTTTCAACAATACGCCGGCCCAACCATTAGCCCCGCCTGCAAATGATGACCCGTGCAATGCAATTGCGCTTACAGCAAACAGCACTTGTACATATTCAAATTACACAAACGAAGGCGCAACAAACTCAACTGTAGCAGACCCGGGATGCGGAAACTACCAGGGTAGCGATGTATGGTTTAAAGTAACGGTGCCGGCTGGCGGCGCCCTCAACTTTGATACGCAAACAGGGGTAATGACGGATGGTGGCATGGCAATATATAGTGGGGCTAACTGTAATGCACTCATGCTTATTGCATGCGATGATGACGCAAGCACAAATGGGCTGATGCCAATGATAAAAGCAACTGGCTTAACACCCGGCAGCACTGTTTGGGTAAGAGTGTGGGAATATGGCAATGACAACCCGGGTACTTTTGGTATCTGCGTTGTTGCGCCCGTACCGCCACCGCCACTTACCAATG
Organism: uncultured Ferruginibacter sp.; assembly: GCA_964426665.1. GTDB lineage: Bacteria > Bacteroidota > Bacteroidia > Chitinophagales > Chitinophagaceae > Ferruginibacter. The sequence goes on from CAYRRL010000372.1 coordinate 2,526, forward strand.
ATGGGCCATGTACAGCAATTCCGCTTACTGCAACCACATCCTGTTCATATACTACCTATACAAATGCAGGGGCAACGGGTACCACAGGCGTGCCTGCGCCGGGTTGTTCAAGTTATTCAGGGGGCGATATATGGTTTACTGTAACTGTGCCTGCTGGCGGCGCCCTTACTATTGATACACAGGATGATGTTATGACGGATGGAGGCATGGCACTGTACAGCGGGCCAAATTGCAATACACTTTCCCTTATTGCCTGTGATGATGATGGAAGCAGCAATGGGCTGATGCCAATGATAAAAGCTACTGGGCTTACACCGGGCAGCACAGTATGGGTAAGGATGTGGGAATACGGCAATGACAACAATGGCACTTTTGGTATTTGTGCCACAATCCCTGTGCTCCCGCCAGCATGTACTTCCACAGCCCCGGCGGGCAATACCTGCGCCCAAGCTACGCCAATATGCAATTTTAATGGCTATTGCGGCAATACTTCAGCAACATACACAGCAGATTACTGGACGGAACTGTATGATGCATTCGATGCCTGCCTGGGCGGCGGCACCAGCATAGAGAATAATTCCTTTATTTCTTTTGTAGCATCTGCCACTTCTGCTTCTTTCAATGTATGGGTTAGCAACAGCTTTTGGGGCGATGGCATTCAGCTTATGTTTTACAGCGGCGGCTGCGGATCCGGGCCTGTAACATGCCATGGCGGTTATAATAATGTAATAGACGGGCCTAACCTTATCTCCGCCTCCGGGCTTGTGCCGGGCAATACTTATTACCTGATGATTGATGGGGTAGCAGGCGATGTTTGTGATTATACTTTTGACCCCGTAACGGGCGTGGATGCCCTGAATGTAAACCCTGATGTTGCTACTATATGTGCAGGCGCAAGCATTAACCTTGCTGCAAGCGGGGGAAACGGAACTTATACATGGAGCCCGGGCGCAGGGCTTAATACAACAAGTGGGGCCAATGTTATTGCCACACCAGCAAGTTCCACTACATATACAGTTACATCAACCGGCACAGGGCTTTGTCCGGTTACACTTACAAAGCAGGTTTTCATTACCGTTACTACTCCGCCTGCTGCCCCCGTTACAAGCCCGGTTACTTATTGTAGTGG
>CAYRRL010000373.1:0-3636 GCA_964426665.1 uncultured Ferruginibacter sp.
AAGGAAATGGCCCGTGCAACAAACAAAGATTGGAGGCAAGAAGAAAAGCACATGAAGAAGGGCAATGGGTGAGGGAAGCAGCGATGGCGTATTCACAAAAAAGAAATTCACGTACACAACAAAAAGTTGCATAGAATGAAAAACATCATCAGAAAATTTTATTACGGCGATATTCCTGAAGATAAAGCAGGCGGTGGCAGCTATAAAACTGAAATTGATAAAAATGCATGGCCTTTGTGGGAAGTTTTTATCCGCAGCAAGCAGGGCCTGGACCATAAACATGTTGGCAGCCTTCATGCCGCAGACGCAACAATGGCAATTGAAAACGCAAGGGATGTTTATACCAGAAGAATGGAAGGCGTAAGTATTTGGGTGGTGGAAAGCAAATACATTACAGCGTCTAACCCGGAGCAAGCCGGGGAGTTGTACGAGCCTGCGATTGACAAAGTGTACAGGCACCCTACTTTTTATAATTTGCCAGATGAAGTAAACCACATCTAAAGCCAACAATGAAAAACCTTACTGATTATATTCTTCATTTAGCTGATACAGCACTTATTCTCTCTCAAAGAAACAGTGAATGGTGTGGGCATGGGCCTGTACTGGAGCAGGATATTGCTATCACCAATATTTCATTGGACTTATTAGGCCAATCAAGGAATTTTTATCAGTATGCTGCCGGTTTAATCGGCAATACGGATGAAGACAAACTGGCTTACCTGCGAAAGGAAAGGGAATTTAAAAATCTTCTGCTCGTTGAACAGCCGAATGGCGATTGGGGCCAAACAATGCTGCGCCAATTTTTATTCAGCCAGCACCAATATTTATTATTTCAGCAATTGCAGAATAATAATCCCGATAGCTATCGGGATGAACAATTGGTTGCTATTGTTACAAAAGCACTGAAAGAAATTGCTTACCATGTACGATGGAGCGGCGAATGGGTGATACGCCTTGGCGATGGAACCGCAGAGAGCCATAAAAGAATGAAGAAAGCTATTGATGAGTTATGGCGATACACCGGCGAAATGTTTGTGCCTGCTGATTATGAAAATGAAATGAACATCAATTTTGAGTTGTTGAAAAAGGGATGGAATGAAAAAGTGAAAAATATTTTTGATGAGGCAACATTGGCCATTCCTGAAAAAACATTTATGCAAAGCGGCGGCAAGACAGGGGCGCACACAGAACATCTTGGATATATACTGGCTGAGTTGCAATACATGCAAAGAGCTTACCCCAACAGCGAATGGTAATTGCTATGAGAACAGCAACAATAAATAAAAAAATATTATACAGCTACCTGGAAGAAATTAAAGACCCGGAAGTGCCGGTTTTGTCAATTATTGATTTGGGTATTGTAAGGGATGTGAAACTCAATGGCGATGAACTTGAAGTTATCATTACACCAACTTATACCGGTTGCCCTGCCATGGATATGATAGCCGCGGCAATAAAAATTGAGCTGGCTACATTGGGTTTTAAAAAAGTAAAGGTAACAACAGTATTGTCACCCGCATGGACAACAGACTGGATGACTGAAGAAGGGAAGCAAAAATTAAAAGCTTACGGCATTGCGCCGCCTAACCCAAAGCAACAAATTTGCAGTAGTACATTATTTGCCGAAGAAACAATCCAATGCCCTCGCTGTAATTCTTTCCATACTCACCGCATCAGCGAATTTGGCAGCACTGCCTGCAAATCACTGTACCAATGCGATGACTGTAAAGAGCCATTCGATTATTTTAAATGCCATTAAATTATCCTACCTTTCGTTTGTACTAACTCTTTGTATTTGTTTATGGATATTTTCATCTACATGGAAGAAGCCGCACAGGTTTCTGTTGCTTTTGTTATTGGTGCTGTCATCGGTATTGAAAGGGAATTCCGTAGCAAGCCTGCCGGTTTCCGCACTATGATTTTGATTTGTGTGGGCTCCTGCCTTTATACCATTCTTTCAAAAGAAGCCACAGGTGTAAGCCCCGACCGTATTGCCAGCAATATTGTTACAGGCATTGGCTTTATCGGCGCTGGAGTAATTTTTAAAGAGGGTATTTCTGTAAATGGGCTAACCACTGCAGCGTTGATATGGATTACTGCAGCATTAGGGATGGCTGTTGGCTACCACAATTACCCCATTGCAATTGTAGTTGCTTCAATGGTGGTGGTGGCATTGTTTGTGCTGGAGCCGGTGCAGCGTTTTATCAACAACCTGCATAAAGTAAAAGACTACCGTATTAAAACTAACGGGGATGGAAGTATTTTTAAAACCGACCTTGATGACTACTTAAAATCAACAGGTGCCAGCTTCCGCTGCATGAAAGTGATAAAGGAGGATAACGATGCAGTTTATATTTACCGGATTGGCGCACCCAACCGAAACTATGATTCCGTAAATAACTATTTGCTTACAAATAAAGATGTGCAGAGTTTTGATTTCTAACTCACGGATTGGTTTGATTGCACGGATTACACTGATTAAGCCAACCTGCAAATTAATATTAAACAAACCCGTGTAATCCATCTAATCAGGTTAATAAAAAACTATGCCTACCATTCTATTTGAAATAAAAAACAGCATTGCTTATATCACACTCAACCGCCCTGAAAAATTCAATTCTTTCAACAGGGAAATGGCGCTGCTGATGCAGTCGAAATTAGATGAGGCAGCATCGCTGCATGAAGTGCGCTGTGTGTACATCACTGGCGCAGGCAAAGCTTTTTGCGCCGGCCAGGATATCAGCGAATTGGTTGGTGATAACAAAATCGAAATCAGGCAAATTTTATCAGAGCATTATAACCCTATTGTAAAACGAATACGTAACCTTGCAAAGCCTGTTGTGTGTGCAGTAAATGGCGTGGCAGCAGGCGCAGGCGCTAATATTGCTTTATGCTGCGATGTTGTTGTTGCTTCTGAAGCAGCGGCATTCATACAGGCATTTAGCAAAATAGGCTTGATACCCGATAGCGGCGGCACATTTACTTTGCCAAGATTAATAGGTTGGCAAAAAGCCAGTGCTTTAATGATGACAGGCGATAAAGTTTCAGCAATCGAGGCCGGGAAGATAGGAATGATTTATAAAGTTCTTGATGCCGGCACATTTGAAGACGAATCAAAAAAAATTGCTGCCACTTTAGCTAACATGCCAACAAAAGGGCTGGCTTATACAAAGCATGCGCTCAACCAATCTTTTACTAATAGCTGGGAAGAACAATTGCTGGTAGAAGATGAATACCAGCAAAAAGCTGCGATGACTTATGATTATAATGAAGGGATAAATGCATTTTTAGAAAAGAGAAACCCTTTGTTTAAAGGAGAATAAAATAAGGAATAATAAACGAGGAATAAGTAATAAGGAAGGAAAGAACATTCGTGCCTATTCGTGTAATTCGTGGCAACCAATCTGTGTAAATCTGTGTTATCTGTGGCAAACATTCCTTTTCTTTGCACATGGCAATCAATAATAAAATCATCATCATTACAGCGCCGTCCGGGGCTGGAAAAACTTCCATCACACACCATTTAATGCAGCAGTTCCCTCAACTGGCATTTTCTGTGTCGGCAGCTACCAGGCAGGCAAGGGGGAACGAAAAGAACGGGGTGGATTATTATTTTATGAGCGCCGATGATTTCCA
>CAYRRL010000374.1:0-2314 GCA_964426665.1 uncultured Ferruginibacter sp.
GGGCTTTGTGTTGCTGGGTTTATTTGGCAGAAAATATTTCAACCAGTTTTCCGGCATTATTGCAACTGTTTTATTGTTGGTTTCAACAATCCTGTCTTTCTATACCGCTTACGGGTATTTCTTCCAATATGGAAAAGTAGATGGTGTTTATCAGAAAATAATTGTCTTCAAATACACATGGCTGAGTTTTTCGGAAGGCATGTCAATTGATATGGGTGCAATCCTTGACCCCATTACAGCCACGATGCTGGTTGTTGTGCCGCTTGTTTCATTGATGGTTCACATTTACAGCCTTTCTTATTTAAAAGGGGAAAAAAGGTTTGCGACGTACTATGCATTTCTTGGTTTGTTTACGTTCTCTATGCTGGGGCTAGTTTTGTCAACCAATATTTTCCAGATGTATTTCTTCTGGGAATTGGTTGGTGTCTCTTCGTTTTTATTAATTGGTTTTTATTATGACAAACCAAGCGCTGTCGCTGCCTGTAAAAAAGCATTTATTGTTACCCGCTTTGCAGACCTAGGCTTTTTAATTGGTATTCTGGTGTTATCATTTTATGCCAACAGTTTTGATTTTGCAACCATCATTAATAATCTTTCAAACGGCAGCAATGGTGTATTCACCGCTTCGTTTTTAGGCATTTCTGCTTTGTCATGGGGCGCTGCATTGGTGTTTATGGGTGGTGCAGGAAAGAGTGCTATGTTCCCTTTGCATATCTGGCTTCCCGATGCAATGGAAGGGCCAACACCAGTTTCGGCACTGATACATGCAGCAACAATGGTGGTGGCTGGTGTGTTTTTATTGGCTAGGTTGTTTCCTGTTTTCAGCATATCGCAGCCTGTTATGCATCTTGTTGCATATACTGGCGCTTTCTCTGCATTGTTTGCAGCTATCATTGCCTGCACACAAACAGATATTAAAAGAGTACTTGCGTATTCTACGATGAGCCAGATTGGCTTTATGATGTTTGCATTGGGTGTGGCCAGTACAGAAAACAGTTTGGGCTTCACTGCTTCCATGTTTCATTTGTTTACACATGCCATGTTTAAAGCATTGTTGTTCCTGGGCGCTGGTGCAGTGATACATTTTGTACATAGCAATGAAATGAAAGATATGGGCGGGCTTAGGAAATATTTGCCCATCACTCATATAACTTTTTTAATTGCGTGTTTGGCTATTGCAGGCATCCCGCCATTTGCAGGCTTTTTTAGCAAGGAAGAAATTTTGATGGCTGCTTTCGAAAGCAACAAGATGGTTTTTTACACCGCCATTTTTACTTCGGGCCTTACAGCTTTTTATATGTTCCGGTTGTATTTCAAAATATTCTGGAACAAAGAAGCTCATTTGCATGGCGGGCATCACGGCGAAGGCGGCTTTGCTATGATGTTTCCATTGATCATTCTTGGTATTGCAGCATGTGGAGCAGGGTTTATTCCTTTCGGGAATTTTGTTTCCTCAGATGGCAAGCATTTACATTCAGAACTGCACTTGAAATTTTCCATTGCTCCTGTTGCATTGGCATTGATTGGGATTTTTACAGCGATGTCATTGTATAAAACTGAAACAGGAAAATCTGCGAAAATTGCTTCTTCGCTCAATGGCTTTTACAAGGCAGCTTACAGCAAGTTTTATATTGATGAGATATACATTTTCATTACGCAAAAAATAATTTTCAATTTAATTGGAAAGCCTGCTGCATGGTTTGATAAAAATATTGTAGACGGATTGGTGAATGCAACGGGAGATGGAACAACAGGCCTATCAAAAAAAATAAAAGGTTTGCAGTCGGGTAAAGTGCAGCAGTATGCAGTTTATTTTTTAGTGGGTGTAATCGGTTTGGCTGCGTTGTTTATTTATTTATGGAAATAGCAAATATTGAATGAATTTATTAATACTCATATTAATCCCTCTGCTTACAGCAATTGCCATATTGCTGATGCCCGGCAAAGCACAGGTGCGCTGGATGGCATTGCTGGGCTCTGTGGCGCAACTATTTGTTTCATTGAGTTTATATGCCGCATTTAAGAACACAAAGGGGATTGCACAATTTGCTTTTGAACAACAACACAACTGGTTTGCTGACTGGGGCATCAGTTTTCATTTTGGTGTGGATGGTATTGCGGTGTCAATGATATTGCTCACTGCATTTGTTGTTATCGCAGGCGTATTGGTTTCGTGGAATGTGGAGAAGATGGTAAAGGAGTTTTACTTCCTGCTTATTTTATTAAGCCTTGGCGCTTATGGTTTTTTTATATCGCTTGATTTGTTTGTGTTGTTTTTCTTTTTAGAGGTAGCAGTGATACCAAAGTTTTTATT
>CAYRRL010000374.1:2324-3616 GCA_964426665.1 uncultured Ferruginibacter sp.
CAAAAAAGAATATGCTGCCAATAAACTGGCATTGCTGTTAATGCTGGGCTCTGCATTGGTGTTAGTCGGAATGTTAGGCACTTATTTCGGCACAGGGTTAAAAACATTCGACCTTATTGTTTTATCCCAATCGCCAATAGCGCAACAGGTTCAAAAAATTTGCTTCCCGTTATTGTTTGTTGGTTTTGGAATCTTCACCGCTTTATTTCCATTTCATACCTGGGTGCCCGATGGACATTCGGCTGCACCAACAGCAGGTTCTATGTTTTTGGCAGGCATATCAATGAAGCTTGGCGGCTATGGCTGCTTACGGGTTGCTACTTACCTAATGCCTGATGGCGCTAAAGAATATTCAAACATCATTATTCTTCTTGCTGCCATCGCAATTTTATATGGAGCCTTTGCCACCATGATGCAGAAAGATTTTAAGTACATCAATGCGTATTCGTCAGTAAGCCATTGCGGTTTTGTTTTATTGGGGATTGGGATGCTGACAAAAACTGCCATCACCGGAGCCGTAATGCAGATGGTAAGCCATGGTGCCATGACAGCATTATTCTTCGCTGTAATCGGAATGATATATGAACGAACGCATACAAGACAGGTAGATGAAATGGGCGGCTTGTTGAAAGTGATGCCATTCATTTCAACAGTGTTGTTTATTGTTGGATTGTGTTCGCTTGGCTTGCCGGGGTTAAGCGGTTTTGTTGCAGAGATGACAATATTTGTTGGTTCATGGGAACGTACAGGAATGTTTCACCGCATTGCAACCATTGCTGCTTGTATGTCAATTGTGGTGACCGCAGTTTATATTTTAAGAACGATTGGCAAAGTGGCAATGGGGCCGGTAAAAGAAAGTTATGAAAGCCTTGGCGATGCTTTGTGGTATGAGAAAGTTGCGGCTGTTATTTTAATTGCCGGCATACTGGCAATTGGCTTAATGCCATCATGGTTAAATGATTTAATAAAACCCGGAGCGGAAATTATTATGCAAAAAATTACTGCTGTAAAATAAACAGATGAGTGCATTTTTAATTTTAATGAAACCTGAACTGGTGGTATCTGTTATCATCTTTCTCCTGCTGTTCATCAAGCTCGGCAAGGGAATGGGCAATGGCAGTTTGCTGGCATTGATACAGGTTTTGCTGTTGATAAATTTTGCTGTTGGTTTTGCTGGGGTGGAAGAAGGCAATTTGTTTGGCGGCTTGTATAAAACATCTTTATTGATAGCATATCAAAAAAGTATTTTAAACCTTGGTGTTTTTCTTATCTCCTTATTATTTGCGGATTGG
>CAYRRL010000375.1:0-3610 GCA_964426665.1 uncultured Ferruginibacter sp.
ATGCAAAAACTGTTGCATGTCTTCTTCTGTACATGTACCAGTAAAAGTATCGTAGAATGTTTTTTTGCTTAATGCAGACAATGTTTCTGCATCCTGCAGTGTAATCCTTCTAATAAGTGTTTTCAATTGCTATACTTTAAAATCTACCATTTTAATTCCAGTGCATTGTTCTTCCTGTTCATGTCTGCAACCCTGCCGCTGGCATCAATCTCAACCTTTGAAATATTCAGCAGCCTTTCCTTTACTGACAAAGTATAAGTTGGCTGCAGCCAGCCCCACACAGTATGCTCTGTGTAAGCTGTTGTGGCATCTTCTTTTGGCTTTGAGCCAAATGTAAGGCTCAACGGGATATAATGCAGTGCCTTGCGGTTATCTTTAAATGTAATTTGCAAATCAACCGGCATTGGCATCTCCCCCACTTTTCGCAGCCTGATTTTTGATTCGCCATTCTCTTCCCAAAGGCTGTCAATTTTATAATCAACAGTTTTTACAGTGTTCACCATAAATTCTTTATACCACTGCAGTTGCATGCCGCTTATACCTTCTGCCACTTTTATAAAATCATCCGGCGTTGGGTGCTTAAATGCCCAACGCCTGTAATATTCCAGCATTATCTTTTCTAAATTCTTTTCGCCAGTGATATAACCCAATTGAATCAAAAACAATTTCCCTTTTGAATAGGAGTTGGTATTGTATGCAAAATTGGTAAGAAAGAAATTGGCATGTGTGCACATCGGTTCATCAAACGGGCTGCGTGCAAGGCTGGCATACGAATCAAATTCAGAAATATCTTTAAAAAAATCCTGCTTCCTGAGCCATGCCAGTGCTTTTGCCTCAGCATAGTTGGCAAAACCTTCATCCATCCATGCGTATAAATTTTCATTGGTGCCCAGCATCATCTGGTACCAGCTGTGGCATATCTCATGAATGGCTGTTTCCAAATTCCCGTTCCTTGTCAAAGTTGCCATTGGGTATTCTGTGCCGCCGCCGCCGCCATGCAATACTGAGTAAACAGGGTAAGCATATTTGCCAAAAGTTTTTGACAAATAAGGGAATACCATCGCACAGGTATCAGCAGTTGTTTGCCACAGTTTTTCAATGGTGGAATCATCTTTATAAATAAAATGAAGCAATGGGCCATTGGCAACTTTTCTTGTAATGTGCTTGTAGGATGGGTCGGCGCTCCACACAAAATCATGGATATTTTTTCCAATGAATTTCCATGTGCGTTTTGATGCGGCAATTTCCTTTAAAGGCGTTCCTTCCTTGTCATAACCCCAGCCAATAGCCGCTGCATTTTGCAATTCGCCAGTGGCGCCCAATTTATAATTTTTGTCAAGTGTAATCCGCACGTCATAATCGCCCCAAATGCCATAAAATTCACGTGCCACATAATCATCTGCATTCCACCCCAGTTTATCATACTCAACAATTTTCGGGTACCATTGCCCCATGCTGTAGCGCACGCCTTCTGCATTGTCCCTTCCGCTTCGCCTCGACAGTTTTGGTACCTGGCTTTCAAAACTTGTTTGTATTTGTACAGTTGTTTTTGGTAAAATTGGTTTGCTTAATTCAACCAATAAAACTGTTTCGTATTCTTTAATTTTTTGCTTTTGCCCATTTACCATAAAACCTGTTACATGGCAATACCCTATTTCTTCGGGTGTCATTTCATAAATTTTTTTCTTGAAGCGGCGGTCAACATCTGTAAACTTATCCCCTTTTGCGTTGCTGCCCAGTGTAATTTGATCAGCCATCTGCTGCGCCACATCCGTCATGCTGCCTGGCTGGAAAGCGTTCCAGAAAAGGTGCACAAAAATTTTCTTCAGCGTATCAGGCGAATTATTGGTGTAAGCGATTTGTTGTTTGCCTGTCATTTTGTTAGTGGCAACATCCAAATCAATATCCATCGTATATTTTATTTTTTGCTGCCAGTAACCCGATTGGGCAAAAGAAATAAAAGGCGGAATGATTAATGCGAATAAAAAAAAATTCTTCATAAATAACAGCATGGGCAATTTATTTGCCCATTAATTTTTCGTTGAACTTAGTAATTAAAACAAACAAATGCTCATGTTCGTTCAAAGGCAATGTAGCAGCTTTATCAAAAACATCATGGTATGCCTTGATGCCGCCAAGCGTATAAAAGAAAAAAGCAGGCACGCCGTTTTCAGAGAAAAAATAATGGTCGCTGTTGGCGGCTTTGCCACGTGGCTTTACTGCTGCCAGCAATTTATTCTCTTCATTTGCCTTTACCATCATGTCAAACTCTTTGGGAAACTCAGTAGCATTCACAACCATAATGCCCTCTTCGCCGGTGCCGGCCAAATCGGTATTGATTAAAAACCGGATTTGTTGTAAGGGCACCAATGGGTTTTCAGTAAAATATTTTGAACCAATCAGCCCTGCCTCTTCGCCTGCAAAGCAAATAAAACCGATGGAATATTTTTGTGGGTGCGTTGCATAATAACGGGCAATGTTCAGCAGCAGCGATATGCCGCTTGCATTATCATTAGCACCGGGGAAATATGTGTATTTGCCCATTCCGCCCAGATGGTCGTAATGCGCCGTGATGAAAATAAATGAATCAGGTTTTTCTATGCCCTTCACTATGCCGCACACATTAGCAGTTTTAAAATTGCTGATGAATTTGTTTTCAATATTTGCTTCAAACGCTGATGGATTTGCCTTCACTGCATTTTTGTAAACCAATACCATTGAGTATGGCGCTTCTTCCGGGGCAACAGTCCATGTTAGTTTGTCTTCCAGCTTCACTATAAATTTTTCTTTCCTGTTAATGAACTGCACACTGTCAAGTTGCTCCAGTTGGCCGCCCGCTTTTATACCTTTTGATTCTGCGCCTACTATATAATCTTTGCCGGGCGTTAATTCCTTTCCATTAATGCTTACATACATTTTGCCGGGGAAAGTATTTACCGGGTAACTGAAAGGCTGCAAAAAATTTTTGCCATCCATTGGCTGCAGGCCATAGGTTTTAAATTCACCTGCTAAAAAAGAAGCTGCTTTCTTCATTCCATCATTTGTGTAACCACGCCCCCAGAAATATTCAGAAGTAAGGGTATCGAGCATTTTCCGGCCAAAAGCAATATCCTGTGCATTGGCAATAATTGTATTTAGCAAAAAGATAAAGGCAAATAATTTTTTCATGTTGTTATTATAGCTAACAGCAAAATTCTATCAACTAACGGAAATGAGAAGTTAAAGTTTTATTTTTACGGATGCATTTCAGGTATTTCGCCTTCCACGATAAGCCTCCCTGCTGTTTTTGCAACAATCTCATCTGTAGAAACGCCTGGTGCCCTTTCCAATAACTTAAAACCATGAGGCGTTACATCAAGCACTGCCAAATCTGTTACAACTTTTTTTACGCATTTAACTCCGGTTAATGGCAATGTGCATTGCGGCAATAGTTTCGATTCGCCCTTTGGGTTGGTATGCATCATGGCTACAATAATATTTTTTGCGCTTGCCACTAAATCCATTGCGCCGCCCATTCCTTTCACCATTTTGCCGGGGATTTTCCAATTGGCAATATCCCCGCTGTCGCTCACTTCCATGGCGCCCAAAATAGTCAGGTCTACTTTGCCTG
>CAYRRL010000376.1:0-3598 GCA_964426665.1 uncultured Ferruginibacter sp.
CCTAACCTCAGTTTCGAGGATTATAAACCCAAATTACCTCAACCAGTAATCTTTTAAATAAATGATTTTTTTACAAACAAACGCTGGTTCGTCGCTTGGCTCAAACTACATAATGCTCCTCGGTACACTCGGCATGGTGAGCCTAACGCTGGGCATTGTGTTCTTTGTTATTTTCCACCAGCGCAAGGTTACCCGGTTTAATATGGACCTTAAAAAACTGGAGGAAGAAAAGCAACAGGCCTTGCTGGATGCGTCTATCAAATTCCAGGAGGAAGAAAGAAACAGGATAGCTGCCGATTTGCATGACGACGTAGGCCCGCTGCTGGCAACAGCCCGTTTGTACCTGAACGAAAACATCATTAACCAGGAGCCTGCGGCGCAACTGCAATCCATCTTCAGCGCCAAGCAAATTATTGATGACGCTATACAACTCATCCGCAACATCAGCCACAGCATGATGCCGCCCACGCTCAAAAACTTTGGCCTGGAAAGCGCCCTCAGCGACCTGTTTCAAAAAATCAACGGCAGCGGCAACCTTAATGCCAGCGTGCGCTTTCACGACTACCGCACCCGGCTTAAGCTGGAGCAGGAGCTTCATATATTCCGTGTGGTGCAGGAATTGGTGAACAACATCATGAAGCACAGCAATGCTGGCTTTATACACCTAACGCAAAATGCCAATGCCACTCATAGCTATTTCCGCCTCCACCACGATGGCCAGGGCATTATACAAACAGAGTTTGACAGGCTTAACCATACATCGGGCGGGCTGGGCCTTAAGAATATTGCCAGCCGTGTAAAAGTGCTTAATGGCAGGATACAGTTTGAAATAGACCCAAGCCACACGTATTACAAGGTTACTATTGAAGTGCCGAAGGAAGCAGCGTTTTAGCCAATAGCCAGGCAAAAGCAATCATTCGAATCATCCCCATAGCTATCTGGACCAATCATAAATAAACCATCATAAAAAGATCCATATCCCAGTAATAATTGTGGATAAAGCCGCATAAATACCATTAAACAAAATTCTTACTTTTCCCTATTAAAATAGTACCTTGCAGCCTTTATAAAATAAACGTTTTGCATAATGGCTACGCCTAAGTTTTTACAAAATTCCAATACCTTCCACCAAGAGCTTAAAAAAAGGGTTAACCAATATTTTGAAGACAAAAAGAAAGCTGCCACGGGCAATTTTGGCTTGTATTTCAAGGCTGCTTTTTTCTTTCTTTCTTACATTGGGCTGTATGTGCACCTGGTGTTTTTTACCCCGCCTGTTTGGCTGGCTGTTATTGAGTGTGTGCTGCTGGGCGGCTTTACTGCGGCCATTGGGTTTAATGTAATGCACGATGGCGGGCATGGCAGTTTCAGCAAAAGCAAGGCCTGGAATAAAGTGGCTGCTATATCTGTAAATTTTCTCGGGGCAAGCCATATACTCTGGAGCATGAAGCACAATATCATCCACCATACTTACACAAACATAGATGGCGTGGATGATGATATTGAAATAAAGCCTTACCTGCGCATGTGCGCCTCGCAAAAACGCTATAAAATCCACCGCTTCCAGCATTATTATGTTTGGTTCCTGTACTCAACATTGCACATACTTTGGATATTTATGCTGGATTACAACAAGTATTTTACAAAAAAAATAGGCAGTGTGCCCATTAAAAAGATGAGTGTAAAAGAGCACCTTGGTTTTTGGGCAGCCAAAATTTTGTATGCATTTTTCTTTGTGGCATTGCCCATTTACCTGCTTGGCTTCGGCACATGGCTCGTGGGTTTTTTAATTGCCACCATGGTCACCGGTTTTATCATCAGCGTTGTTTTTCAATTGGCGCATACGGTGGAGGAAACTGCCTTTCCAATACCAGAAGGCGATACTAATAAAATTGAAAACGAGTGGGCCATACACCAGGTGCAGACAACAGCCAACTTTGCTACTAAAAACAGGTTGATATCGTGGCTTGTTGGCGGGCTTAATTTCCAGATAGAGCATCATTTGTTCCCTAAAATTTCGCATGTGCATTACCCTGCCATCAGCAAAATCATTAAGCAAACCTGCGAAGATTTCAACATAAAGTATATTGAGTTCCCACGCATGCGCTCAGCTATTGCATCGCATACTGCTTTGTTAAGGAGGATGGGCAGGCTGGCATAAGCCTTTTATTAACTCTTTGATAGGTTCCCTCAACAAGTTTGGGGGAATTTTTATTTAATTTGGCTGGTAAAAATTTTACTATGGCAAAATTTACCTGGCACGACAAGCATAAACAAACCCTGAGCTTCGGGCAAAAATTGGCAGACTCCATTGCATCGGGCATGGGCTCGTGGAGTTTTTTAATATGGCAAACTATAATAGTGGCTATATGGATGGCGCTGAATGCAGTGGCATTTGTAAAGCACTGGGACCCGTACCCCTTTATATTGCTCAACCTTTTGTTTTCCACGCAGGCGGCTTATGCTGCGCCGCTGATAATGATGAGCCAAAACAGGCAGGCAGCAAGGGACAGGGTGCAGGCTGAGGAAGATTATATCTGCAATATAGAAGCCAAGAAGGAGATAGAGGCATTGCAAATTCACCTGAGTAAAATAGAAACAGAAAAGCTGGACAGGATAATGGAAATGCTGGAGGAAATGAAGAAAAGCAGCAAATAAATAATGCAACGAAAAGGCACAAGCGCTTGTCTTTGCAGATAATAAACAACAACAGTTTTTGTAGATTTGCCCACACAACAAAAAAAATGACAGAAGAAAAGAGCCTGAATTTTATTGAGGAGATAATAGAAGAGGATTTAAAAAATGGAAAGTATGCTTCAATCCTTACCCGTTTCCCGCCTGAACCAAATGGCTACCTGCACATTGGCCACGCCAAAAGCATTTGTTTAAACTTTGGCCTTGGCATTAAGTACGGCGGCAAAACAAACCTGCGGTTTGATGATACCAACCCGACCAAAGAAGAAACAGAATACGTTGACAGTATAAAGGAAGATGTGCAATGGCTTGGCTTTAACTGGGCCAATGAGTTTTATGCCAGCGACTATTTTGCCCAATTATATGAGTATGCTGTGCAACTGATAAAAAAAGAACTGGCTTATGTGGATGATTCGAGCGCAGAAGATATAGCAGCAATGAAAGGCACGCCCACACAGGCGGGCACCAGCAGCCCTTACAGAAACAGGGCCGTGGAAGAAAACCTGAAGCTGTTTGCCGAAATGAAAGAAGGCAAATACAAAGACGGCGAAAAAGTATTGAGGGCAAAGATTGATATGGCAGCACCTAACATGCACATGAGGGACCCTATCATTTACCGCATAAAACATGCACACCACCACCGCACCGGCGATGCATGGTGCATATACCCCATGTACGATTTTGCACACGGGCAAAGCGACAGTATTGAAAAAATCACACACAGCATCTGCACGCTGGAGTTTATCCCTCACAGGGAATTGTATGACTGGCTTATTGAAAAACTAGAAATATTCCCATCGAAGCAATATGAGTTTGCAAGGCTTAACATGAACTATACTGTAATGAGCAAGCGCAAGCTTTTACAATTAGTGGAAGAAAAACATGTAAGCGGCTGGGACGACCCACG
>CAYRRL010000377.1:0-3591 GCA_964426665.1 uncultured Ferruginibacter sp.
ATACATGGGCATAGAAATATGCAAAACCTGTAAGCAATGCAAAACCAACCAACGAAAACAGCAAAGGGTTTTTTATTAAAGGCGATTTGCAAAGCAAATCATAAGCAATCCATGCAACTATAAATGAACCCACGCCAATACCAATTGCCGCCGCAGCGCTCATGTTTAATACACTGGTATCAATCAGCATTGCCTTGGCATTAAAATAATATACAACGAAGAGTAAACAAAATCCTGATACCCACGTAAAGTATGCCTCATACTTGAACCAGTGTAAATGCTTCGGTAAAGTTTTCGGCGCTACTTTATATTTCTCCAGGTAATAAAACCCACCGCCATGCACAGCCCACAGGTTGCCTGCCAGTTCGTCTCTCACATCTTCTGTGCGGTTCAATGCATTTTCTAAAAAAACAAAATAGAAAGAGGCGCCGATCCATGCAATCCCAAATGTGATATGCATAAGCCGGACAATAATATTCAGCCATTCCATCAAATGCCCTTCGTAAGGCGTGCCTTTTACAACATACCAGGTGTAAGCCACCATCAATATAATAGTAAGTACAAGCGATGTGTAAATAAAGCCCTGTGACAACCCGAGCCTCTCTTTACTTGCATCAGATGCACCGGAATGGTTTTTTTCAAGGTGGTGAAATTGGTAGGTCATTATTACCAACAACACCAGCACAAAAAGCAAAACGCCGTAAACGAGCACATGAATCATAATCGCTGCAATTTCTGTTTTAATGAAGCACACAATTTAAAATTTTGTTTTGTATTTTTATCGTTTATAAAAATTTTATAGTGAAAGCATTTCATAGCAAAAGAGTGGTACTGCCAGATGGAATAAAAGAGGCAGTGGTTTGGGTGAATGACGGTAAGATAAAAGAAGTGCTGCCGGTATTGCCATTAGAGAGCAGTTTTGAGGTGGTGGAGCTGGGTAATAAAATTTTAATGCCGGGTGTTATAGACCCTCATGTTCATATCAATGAGCCGGGCAGAACAGAGTGGGAGGGTTTTGATTCGGCCACAAAAGCTGCTATTGCAGGTGGATTGACAATGTTGGTTGATATGCCGCTCAATTCATCACCAGTTACAACAACAGCTGCAGCATTTGCTGAAAAAGTAAAAGCAGCACACGGAAAGTTACATACAAATGTTGGGCTATGGGGCGGCGTTGTTCCCGGAAACGAAAATGAAATCTTTCCATTGATACAAAAAGGCATTCTTGGTTTCAAAGCCTTTCTCACTCATTCAGGCATTGATGATTTTCCAAATGCAACCGAAGAAGATTTACGCAAAGCAATGCCCATCATCGCAAAACATAAATTGCCAATACTGGTACATTGTGAATTAATAGGGCCACAAAACGAGAAACAAGGAACGAGAAACGGTTCTCAACGAGAAACAAGAAACGATTCATATATCAACTATTTAAACAGCCGCCCAAAAAAATGGGAGGATGATGCAATTGCTATGATGATACGTTTGTGTGAGGAGTTTAATTGCCGTACACATATTGTCCATCTCTCATCTGCAGATTCTTTAGCACAAATTGCTGAAGCAAAACAAAAAGGTTTGCCATTAACTGTTGAAACAGGGCAACATTATTTGTATTTTACTGCCGAAGGCATAAAAGACGGGCAAACACAATTTAAATGTGCACCGCCTATTAGGGAAAAAGAGAATAATGATAAACTGTGGCAGGCATTGCAAAATGGATTGATTGATTTTGTTGCAACCGATCATTCACCCGCCACGCCGTCATTAAAAGAAATTGAAAGCGGCGATTTTGTGAAAGCATGGGGCGGTATTGCTTCTATACAATTTGCTTTGCCTGTATTATGGACAGCAGCTAAAAAAAGAAATTGTTCTTTTACCGATATTGTAAAATGGCTTTGTGAAAACCCGGCAAAACTGGCAGGATTGCAAAAAAGCAAAGGAAAAATAGAAAAAGGGTTTGATGCAGATTTGATAGTGGTGGATGATGAAAAAACTTTTGTGGTAGATGAAAACTGTTGCCATCATAAACATAAAGTTTCGCCATACATGGGTGAAACATTATATGGTGTGGTGGAACAAACTTATTTGAGTGGAGAAAAAGTTTATGATAATGGGGAATTCACTCAACTGAATAAAGGAAAAATAATTTTAAGATAGGTCCACGCAAAGATGCAAAGCAAGATCAAGGAGCAAAGACACTCTGCTTCTTTGCCTGACAAAAACGATTGCACAAATGAGTTCAAACACATTCAACAACCTGATTGATTTAGCCGCCGAACGCCTTGGTGGCAAAGCATTACTCTGCACCGATGATTTTTTTGCAGAGAAAGAAAACTTATTAAAACCCGGCCGTGGTATTTTTATCGTTGATAAATATACCGACCGAGGCAAATGGATGGACGGATGGGAAAGCCGCCGCAAAAGAGTTGCCGGGCATGACTGGTGCATCATTCAATTGGCCACATCTGGCCGCATACATGAAGTGGATATTGATACCAATCACTTTCTTGGTAACCATCCACCGTTTGCGTCTTTGGAAGCAGCAAACATCAGCGATGCTGATATTGACTTCGATAAAGTGGAATGGACAGAGATACTGCCAAAGGTTCCATTGCAACCGGGTTCACAAAATATATTTGAAATAGAAGACAGGCAGAATATTTACACTCACTTGCGTTTGCACATTTATCCAGATGGAGGTGTGGCAAGATTAAAAGTATACGGCGAAGTTTTTAAAGACTGGAGCAAAGTAAACAAGGATGAATTGATTGATCTGGCATCAGCTACTAACGGCGCCAAGTCTGTGCTTTGTAATGATATGTTCTTTTCTCACATGGACAACCTGATAATGCCCGGGCGTGGCGTAAACATGGGCGATGGCTGGGAAACAAAGCGTAACCGCACGCCTAACAATAAAGACTGGGTAATGGTAAAGCTGGCGCATGAAGGCAGCATCAAAAAAGCTTTGATAGATACCTGCCACTTTAAAGGCAACTATCCGGATAGCTGTATGATTGAAGGCTGCAATATTACAAGTGGCAAGCAAGTTGACCTGCAAAGTGACGACATAAAATGGGAAACCATTTTGCCACAGGTAAAACTGCAGGCTGATCATGAACATCATTTTGAAAAAGAATTACAGAATATTAATAAAAAGTTTACGCATGTGCGGTTAACGATTTTTCCTGATGGAGGAATTAGCAGGATGAGGCTTTGGGGGAATATTTAATTATGTTGAATTTTGAATGATAAATTTTAAATGAAGCATCTTTATTTCATTCAACATTCAACATATAACATTCAACATACTTATAGATGACTTTACACGACTTAAACATACTCCCAAAAGAACAACTCAAAGCAGAGTTATTCAAATGCTGCGGCAGCAATACCTGGGTGGAGAAAATGCTCCCATTCTTCCCTGCAGATGATATGACAGAGTTGCTGTACGATGCAGAAGACCAATGGTACGAATGCACCGAAGCCGACTGGCTCGAAGCCTTTACGCACCATCCAAAAATCGGTGACATGGATTCGCTGAAAAAGAAATTTGCCACCACCGCAGGCTGGGCAAGCGGGGAGCAGGGAGCA
>CAYRRL010000378.1:0-3576 GCA_964426665.1 uncultured Ferruginibacter sp.
ATATAAAAATTGGGGTAGCTGGCCCGGTAGGCTCGGGCAAAACCGCATTGATTGAAAGGTTGAGCCGTGCTATGAGCAAGGATTACAGCATCGGCGTAATCACCAATGATATTTATACTAAGGAAGATGCAGAGTTTTTGACAAAGAACTCTTTGCTGCCTGCGGACAGAATCATTGGCGTGGAAACTGGTGGCTGCCCACACACAGCCATACGTGAAGATGCCAGCATGAATTTAGAAGCAGTGGAAGAAATGGCTGCAAGAATACCGGATGTAGAAATTATTTTTATCGAAAGTGGCGGCGATAATTTATCAGCAACCTTCAGCCCTGACCTGGCTGATGTAACCATTTTTGTTATTGATGTGGCAGAAGGCGATAAGATTCCAAGGAAAGGCGGCCCCGGAATTACAAGAAGCGATTTGCTGGTGGTCAATAAAATTGATTTGGCGCCGTATGTGAATGCAGATTTAGGCGTGATGGAAAGGGACGCCAAAAAAATGAGGAACGGAAGCCCGTTCATTTTTACCAACTTGATGAGCCTGCAAGGTTTGGATGTTGTTATTGGCTGGATAAAGAAATATGCACTCTTAGAAAATATTGCCGAGCCGGCTTTGTACAGATGAATGCACAACTGCATATACAAGTTGGGGAACGAAAAGGTTGTTCTTATTTAAAGCAATCATATTTCACTACGCCGTTTAAAGTGGCGAATATTACTGAGGGCAAAACATCGCATGATCTGCATTTGATGTTAATGAGTTCTTCCCCTGGCATTTTAGATGGCGATGTATATGACATGAAAATAGAAGTGGAAAAAAATTGCTCTTTGCATTTGCATACACAAGCTTATCAACGTTTGTTCAATATGAAGCATGGTGCATCACAAGAGTTAAATGCCCATATTGCAGACAACGCTTCATTTATTTATTTGCCGCATCCATCAGTGCCGCATGAGCAATCCATTTTTACCAGCCGTAGTTATTTTTACCTCAACAACAATTGCCATTTTGTTTTTGGCGAAGTATTGGCTTGCGGAAGAAAACTAAATGGTGAAGCTTTTTTGTTTTCAAAATACCATAGTATTAATCAGGTTTTCATAAATAATAAATTAGTGATAAAAGAAAACCTATTGATGCAGCCCTCTGTAATAGATGTGCATGCAATCGGGCAACTGGAAGGCTATACACACCAGGCAAGTTTGATTTACCTGCATCCAAATGGCGATATGAAAAAATTGCAGGAAGAAATACTTTTGCTTTTATCAGAAGAAAAAAATATTGAGTATGGGGTTACTGCTGCACCGGTAAATGGATTGATTGCCCGGTTGCTTGGGCAGGGTGCAGAGCACTTGTTTGGTTTACTAAATAAAATAAATGCCACGGTTGGTTCAAAATATAAAAGCATCCCTTCTGGGATGCTTCACCAATAAAATAATTTACTAATAAACTATTCGGCTTCTGCAACCACTTCTTTCACTTCGGGTATCATTCTTTTCATCATGCCTTCAATACCGCTCTTCAACGTTATCATGGATGATGGGCAACCGCTGCAGCTTCCCTGCAACATAAGGTTTACAGTGCCTTCGTTATAGCTTTTAAATTGTATAGCGCCGCCATCCATTTCTACAGCTGGCTTCACATAATTTTCAAGCAATTCTTTAATTCTTTTTACCACGTCGTCATCGTCTTCGCTTACAGCATTGCTGCTTTCTGTTTTCATTGTGGCAACAGCTTCTTCATTCACCACTGATTTGCCTTCTTCCAGGTACTCTTTCAAAAATTGTTTAATGGTTGGTATCACATCCTGCCAGTCGCCGGTATCATTTGTTTTTGTAAGTGTAATAAAATTACTGGCAATAAAAACCGATTTAATAAACGGGAAGGTAAACAGTTCCTGTGCCAGCGGCGATGCTGTAGCGCTTGCTTCATCAGGAAAGTCAATGCTTTTGCCGGGGTACAATAATTTATTGGCCACAAACTTCATTGTTTCCGGGTTGGGCGTCATTTCAGTATATATGCTGATGATGGTGCTGCCTGTCTTTATCATAAAATGAAAATTTATTGTTGCTGCAAATTTAACGGTTATCAGGCGATTTTGTTTTGATGGGATCGGCTCCGGGTTTTTAATTTCTTATCTCGAAAAACCCCGGGCGCCTGCTATGGCAGCAGCATTTACCGATGTAATTTTTATCTTTACGGCGGTATTTGCAAAATGTTTACAAACCGTTTGCAGCTAAATGCCAATTGGCAGCTTCTTAAAAAACACAAAATCCATATAGCATGTTTGTAAAAAATTGCCTCCTGTTAGTTTTGATGGTTTCTATGGCCTTCAATTCTCTTGCCCAAAAAGTAATACGCAAGGGCATGCCGCCTATTGATGTTTCAAAAGACAAAAGCGGGCGGGGCAAAAAAAACAAAGCACTGTATGACATTGGGCAATTCAATGGCAAATGGCAGGAAACCTACCGCATAGACAACAATCAAAGCCTGGTGGATTTTACAGATACTATATACCTGCATTTCCCCGATACAGGAAAAGTGATTACCCGTAGCGGCAACGTATCCAACATGAGGGGCAATGCAGAAATTGAAGCGCCCAACACGTTGCTTGCTGCCGGGGATGTTTATACCATTGTTTCATTAACCGACAGTGTGGCTGTGCTGGATAACCAGGACGGGCTTATACACACCATGAAAAAGGTAAGCAGCTTCCAATTTGAGAATTATGGCAAGCTGGCAGTGAAGCAGGAAGAGTTTAGCAGCCCTGTGCCGGTTGTTTTGCAGGATGTTATTGGCAAATGGATGGTGTACAGGAAGGTGGCCAAACCCGGCGCTATCAATCCGCCGGTTAATATCATTACTTATCTAAAAATAATTGACAGCACAGGGGAAAATACTGCCAATGGAGAGGTAACATTTTACCAAACAGATAAATCAATTATGCTGCCTTGCAGTGTAAAAGTTACCAATGCCGGGCTTGATATTGCTTCAGGCGAATACAACTGGCAGCTGTTTGTATATAAAGCTGATAAAAAAGAATTGGTATTCGGCGATGTCGGCGTGCTGTTATATTATGCTAAAGGTTATTAAGCTTATATTTTAAAACACTTGCCTTTAAGCCCCTTTAGGGTTTTATGGCAATATCCTCAGCTTTGCATAATTCAGCATTATCTTCTTCTCCCCATTCAATTCAAATTTTACAGTAGCAATGGGGTTATGTGCAGCACCTTCCATCTTCAGCACTTCGCCAAAACCAAACTTTTGGTGCTCTACTTTTTGCCCGGCTTGTAAATTAGAAGTATCGCTGGCAACAAAATCTGCGGTAGGCGTATGCTCTTTTGTTTGCGGCCTTGTTGGCACTAAATAAGAAGGCTTGCTTTTTTCTTCCCTGCCGCCGTTCATTCTGTCAAAAGCGCTTTTGTTCCAGCCGCTGCCGGGGCTGCCCTGGCTTTGGTTGCGTACGCCGCCGCCGGCAAAACTTTTATCAATATATTCTTCCGGCATTTCTTCAATAAAACGGCTGGGGTCGTTTTGCTGCAATTGCCCAAAGCGGTAACGGGCATTGGCATACGTGAGC
>CAYRRL010000379.1:0-3553 GCA_964426665.1 uncultured Ferruginibacter sp.
ATGGGCGACCCTTCGCTTAGAAGCAGTTATACAAAACCGCCTCAGGCTTTTTTTGCACAGGCTAACCAGAACAAAATAAACCTGATTTGGACCAGGGCAGACGAAACGAATATAGCAGGCTATTATATATACAGGAGCAATTCCATTGCAGGCCAATTCACCCGGCTGAACGACACCCTTATAACAAGGCTGCTGTTTACAGACTCCACACCGCTTAATGGCAATAATGTATATATGGTGCGGACTGCAAAGGTGGACAGCTTTGTGGCAACAGGGAATTTTACTAACAGCAGCACCTACCTTAATTTATCGCAGGGGCTTTTTGATTCTGCCACTGTAGCCATTGCCCCGCAAGCGCCGGTCATTTTTCTTGAACAGCTGGGCCAAGCAGCGGCTCCAAAGCAGGTGGCCATTGCCGGCAGCAGCATTAAAAAATATTTTGTTGGGCAAAAAAATGGCGATGTAAAATTATATGACAATGACTTTAACCTAACCGGCACCTACCTGAGCGTCCCCGGCATCAACGAAGGTTTTTTCAGCATGGCATTCAGCCCACGGTTTGAGAGCGACAAATTA
The DNA here is from genome assembly GCA_964426665.1 of uncultured Ferruginibacter sp. GTDB lineage: Bacteria > Bacteroidota > Bacteroidia > Chitinophagales > Chitinophagaceae > Ferruginibacter. The sequence continues at coordinate 577 of CAYRRL010000379.1, forward strand.
CTGTATGTCTTTTATACTAATGCCAATGGCGATTTGGAATTGGCAAGGTTCAAAGAAAATACCAACGGCGATATTGCTTTGCCCGATGGCACCCTCTTTACCATACCCAACCCCGGCGATTCAAAAAACCTTGGCGGCGAAATACATTTTGGGCCTGACGGCAACCTGTATATTTCCACAGGCGATGGCGACACAAGGGCAGGTGATGCAAAAAATGCACAAAACAAACAATCACTGCTGGGAAAGATATTGCGGATAACACCAGCAGATGGAGGCAGCCCGGCTAATGCTTATACTATCCCCCCTGATAACCCACACAATAATGAGGTATTTATTTTAGGCCTTCGTTTCCCTTACAGATGGGGCTTCGACAGGCTTACAAAAGATATATGGATTGGCGACAGGGGCGACAGTTCCATCGAGGAAGCAAACCGTATTTTACTTAACACAGCAAACAATGCCAACTTTGGCTGGCCCTGTTATGAGGGCAATAATACATACAACGCAGACGGCTGCAACGATTCAGCTTATTATAAATTCCCCGTGCATACTTACCCCTCGCCGGGCAACGGAAGTTCCATTACCGGCGGCACCGTTTACAGAGGCGAAGCATTTATGGCATTAAGAGGCTATTACATTTTTGCTGATGCCAACAATAGCAAAATATACCTTGTACAATACGATTCTGCCAGAAACGAATACACAACTGTTTCGCAATTGCTTGTACCGGGCGCAATATCCGATATAAGCGAAGACAGCAATGGCGAATTGTACGCTACTTCATTATTGGGTGGTATATACCGGATTGGCGCCAGCGGCCCAAGGCTTTACCGCTTTACAGGAAATGGCAATTGGGACAACCCAAACAACTGGGCCAACAAAACAATACCGCCCTCAGAGTTGCCATCTGGCTCTGAAATTATTATAAGCCCCGCCGGTAGCGGCGAATGTATATTGAATGTGCAGCAAACTGTATCAACCCGAAGCAAAATCACTGTAGAAGACAACAAACGATTCAAAGTGCTGGGCAACCTGAGGATACAATAAATTGAATGAATTTTTTTAAAACAGCTGCAGTTAATAACTGAAATAAATTTCCGTGGCGCCATACCCGTAAGCTGCAGTGTATTGGTTGATAAATGACTTCACTTCCTTTTTGCTGCGAAGCATAGAATGTATTTCATCTTTTAGTTTGCCTGCGCCCACGCCATGTATTATTGTAAGCGATGGCTGGTAATGCGCCACTGCCAGTTCATAAAACTTTTCAAACTCTTTCAGTTGCAGGCTTAATATTTCAAAATTGGTTAAATGCTTCCAGCTATCTGTTATTTTTTCGATGTGCAAATCAACTACGCTTCGTGGGGGCGGCAAATGCTCCCTTAGCCTTTTAGCATCATACAAGCGGAAGCCTGCGTTGCCAAGTTTGCTTAAGTCAACTTTTGCCTCTTCCATTTTATCGGGGTATTTTTCAAAAAGCAGATATGAAAAAGAAGGCTCATTTTTCAGCCGTATCTCTTCAATCTTTTTGAAAAGCTGCTTGCCTTTTAATTTTAGTGACGCTTCATAATAAGGGGCTTTCTTTTTATCGGGCACAGCTAAAGAAAACTCAAACGAAAAACGTGGGTTATCGCTTACATCATCAAACGCCACATCATGCAGGTAAAAATCATGCTGCGGCAAAATAGTATTGGCTAATTCAAAATTACTGTCGCCGCCAAAGTATAAAGTATATTTAAAATTGAATTGAGTATTCGTTTGGTTAAGCAGGTAAATTTTAAATTTCTCCACCACATCGTCATCAAAAATATCTTTGTCAAATACAGGCAGAAAAGAAATTGAAACGCCTTTTTCTTCCAGCACTTTTACAGGCTTGCCGCTGTAAGGAGATGGTTTTATTTTTTCTGGTTTGATATTATCTACATAAATCTTTTTTTTCTCCGCAACTTTCCGTTGTTCTGTAAACATTTTAAAGTAAGGGAAATCAATCTGGTTAAAATAAGCAGGGAACTTAACGCCTTTTACTTCTATCATTACCATTTCTTCATTGATAATTTCCAGCACTTTACCCTCTTCGCCTGTATGGAGTACGATTATTTTATCGCCGGGTTCGTATTTCATTAATCAAAAAAATTATAGCGCAAAGTTAAGCAGGTTGGAAAAAAGAAGCCGGGTTAAGCCCGGCTTACTGAATAATTCCTATCAAATTAATTAGCGAGCTTGCTCTTCTTATACCCATACAAGAAATAAATTACCAACCCAATGCCCAGCCACCCCAAAAACCACACCCAGTTGCTTTTAGTCATGCCTGTTAATAAATACAGGCAGGTGATAAGCCCCATCAAAGGGATTAATGAATATTTTTTTACCAAAGCAAAACCGCTGATGATTAAAGCTGCTGCCCAAAATATTATAAGGGAAATAGCAGGCGTGGCCGCATCCATAAAACTTATTTTCCCATCCATGTAATCCTGGTTGCTGCTAAAATCAAACTTGAAAAGGCTGCTAAAATAACCTTCAGCAAAAACGCACAGCAACACAATGGCGCCAATTACAATAGCAGGAAAAATAAATTGCCCGTTGATATATGGCAGGTGGAATTTGCCATGCTGTTTTTCCTTTGGCGGTATCAGCAACACGCCGCCGCACACCAATACAAATGCAAATAGTGTTGCAATGCTTGTAAAGTCAAGAACAAATGTTTTGTCAGTAAATAATATAGGCACGCCTACTACCAGCCCTGTTACAATAGTGGAGAAAGAAGGTGTTTTGTATTTGTGATGTATTTTTTGAAACACAGGTGGCAACAAACCATCACGGCTCATGCTCATCCATATCCTTGGTTGGCCCATTTGAAATACCAGAAGCACACTTGTCATAGCTACAACTGCACATACTGCAACTAACAGTTGCATCCACCCCACGTTCAAATTTTCTTTTTCAAAAATGAAAGCCAACGGGTCGCCCACGCCATCAAAGT
>CAYRRL010000380.1:0-3548 GCA_964426665.1 uncultured Ferruginibacter sp.
CTGCAAAAATTTCTCATGCAAGATGGCAAACACTTTTTCTTTAAGCGCCTTTGCATTTGTGTAGACTACAGCAACAGGCGCACAAAAATGCATGCTTAGCTTTTGCGGCAGCAGCCAAAATTTTTTATCGATTGGCATGGCTTTTTTAGTGCCCGTAATAATACAGGGGATTACATCTTTATTTGTTTCTACTGCCAGTTTAAAGGCGCCATCGTAAAAGGGTTTTAAAGGCTCTGCTGTCCGGTTCCTTGTACCCTCGGGGTAAATGCACATGTGCATGCCGCTGGCCAAAACTTTTTTCATGTCCTCAAAACTTTTTCGCCTGCTGGCTTCATCGCTTCTGTTTACCAATACAGAGCCTTTGCTGTAAAACCATCCAAACAAAGGCACTTTTGCAAAAGAGGCTTTAGCTATGGTTTTATTGGCGCCCGGCACGTATGGCGCACTCAATGGCACATCAAGCAGTGCATTGTGGTTAAATACGACTACATAACTTTTGCCTTCTTCAAAATATTGCCGGCCATTAATTTTTACCGGGCACCCAATTAACGCAAGCCATACATTCATCCACAGCCTTGATACTGCGATAAAATACAACTGGCCTTTTTTGCCGGGTAATGCATAAGCAACCATTGATGGCAGGAAGATGGCGAGAAAAGTGGCAATAAAACTTATAAGCCCCCACAAAGCCCATATACGGGCAAATATTGCAACAACAATATTTTCTTTCACTGGTTTTTGCTCCCGGGTATTTTGCATGGAAAAAATTATGGTGTCAGCAGCTTCCAATCTATTGGCTGTTTGCCCTGCTTTGTTAAATAATCATTTGTTTTTGAAAAATGCCGGCAGCCAAAAAAACCTTTGTCGGCGCTAAACGGCGAAGGGTGCGCCGCTTTCAGCAATAAATGTTTTGTTTCGTCAATCAATACCTGTTTGTCCTGCGCAAACCTGCCCCACAACAAAAAAACCACGCCTTCTTTCTCGTCTGATATTTTTTTTATAACAGCATCAGTAAAAAACATCCAGCCGATTTTTTGATGGCTTCCCGGCTCATTGGCCCTTACTGTAAGCATTGCATTCAACAGCAACACACCCTGCTCTGCCCATTTTGTAAGGTTGCCGTACGCTGCCGGCATTGGCACCCCAATATCGCTTTGTATCTCTTTGTACATATTTACCAGCGAAGGCGGCGGCTTAACCCCATTGGGCACAGAAAAACTCAGCCCATGCGCCTGGCCGGGGTTATGGTATGGGTCTTGCCCAAGCAGTACCACTTTTACTTTATCAAAATGAGTTTGGCTAAATGCGTTAAATATTAATGGCCCGGGCGGGTAAATAACTTTGCCGGCAGCCTTTTCCGTTTTTAAATGTGTTACTATTTCCAAAAAATAAGGCTTAGTAAATTCATTTTTTAAAACTTCCTTCCACGAGGCTTCTATTTGTACATCCATCCGGCAGAATTTTTATAAAAGTACAAAAGCAAAATTTAAAAGTTTACCTTCAAAATAAATTGAAGCAGCCAGAGTTTGGCCACTTAGCTATTTCAAAAGCATTTTACAATGGATTCACTTACCCATATAGCTTTAGGCGCCTGCATAGGCGATGCTTTTTTTGAAAAAGGCTATGGGAAAAAAGCAATGCTTTGGGGAGCGCTTGCACAAAGCATACCCGATATTGATTTTATAGCTTCTGCATGGCTAAGCCCTACCGAAAGCCTGCTGGCACACCGTGGGTTCACACATTCCATTTTATTTGCTGTGGCTATTGCGCCATTGTTTGCAATGGCAGCAAAAAAAATACATTATGCCGACAGGGTTCGTTTTAATAAATGGCTCCTGTTTTTTTTAGCAGAAATTTTTTGCCATTTATTTATTGACGCATTTAATAATTATGGCATCGGCTGGCTGGAGCCTTTCAGCCAGCAAAGGTTTTCATTCAATGCTATCTATGTTGCTGATTTATTCTTTTCGGTGTGGCCGGGCATTGCAGCAGTTGCCTTGCTTATACTAAACCGGCACAGCAATAAAAGAGAATTCTGGCAGCGCTTTGGGATTTTGCTGCCTGCGCTTTATTTATGCTATTGTGTGTGCAACAAAATACAAATCAATAACAGCTCAAAAGAAATCTTTGCTGAGCAGCAAATTCCCTATGATCGTTTTTTTACAACACCGGCACCGTTTCAAAACTGGCTTTGGTTTGTTGTAGCTGGAAATGACAGCGGTTATTACACAGGTTTCCGTTCAGTATTTGACAAAGAAAAAAAAATACGCTTCCGATATTTTCCACGAAATGATTATTTAACAAATGGGTTTCAAAATAACGATGAACTTGAAAACCTCAAACGCTTCTCACAAAATTTTTATACTATCGAAAAGTGGGAAGACACTTTAGTGTTTAATGACCTCCGGTTTGGGCAAAACTTAGGCTTGGAACCATCAACAGAAAGGTTTGTGTTTCATTATTACCTTGATATGCCCGGCTCCAATGCAATGGTGGTGCAAAGAGGGCGGTTTCTTAATTGGGACAGGAAGCGGTTTTCTATTTTTTGGGAAAGGATAAAAGGGAATTAGCGTTCTGGCCGGAAATAAAAAGTGAATAAAAAGATAAGCAGCCTTATTGATTGGTATGCCACCCACCGTGCAAACTGCCTGAAAATATTTTTTGACCTAAGGTGTTTTTCAGGAGTAATATGTTCACAATCGTTCAGGATAATACCATTAAGCACATGGCATGCTGCGCCAGCAATTTCTTCATCATGCACATCAAGGTTTAATTCAATACTGGCATGTGCGCTTATGTTATTAATATTATAAGAGCCTGCGGTTACCACCTGCCCATCAAACACGGCAATTTTTGCATGCACAACATTTTTTTTGTACTCATATATTTCTGCCCCTTTACGCAACAGCCAGTCGTACAGCCACCGCTCTGCAAGCTTTGAAACAACAACATCCGAAAAACCTGTGGTTACAATTTTAATGCGTGCCCCACGTGCCGCTGCTTTTGCAATCTGCCGCCTTATAGCTTTGCCCGGCAAAAAATAACTGCTCATTATAATAACTTCCTTTTTTGCATTCAGCAACAGATTCACATAAGACCGGGATATTTCCCTTTTCCTGTAAACCCAGTCATTAACTTTCATACAAATTTCAGTGGTGCTTTTTCCAGCGGTTGCACTGCCTCCTGGTAAAAGTGGCTTTTGCCCTGGCTTATAAGAAAACCCTTCCCATACCTGCAAACACCTGTTTTGCAACTGCTGTGCTATCCCCCCCGCTGCATATAAGCCAAAGTCGAGCCATGCCGCCGTTTCACCAATATCATTGTACCTGTTAGAGATATTGATGCCTGCCACTAATGCATGCCTGTTGTCAACCACCAGCACTTTATGGTGCAGCCGCCTGCCAAAATAAAAATGCCTGCTTTTTAAAAGCGGGTCAAAAAAACGAAACTGGATACCAGCGCTTTCTAATTCCCTAATGAAAACTTTTGGCAATGATTGTGAGGCATACCCGTCTGCCATTAAATGCACGGATACTTTTTTCGCTGCT
>CAYRRL010000381.1:0-3547 GCA_964426665.1 uncultured Ferruginibacter sp.
AAATAAAGTAATTGGGGGTTTTGTGTTTTTACTTCAGTGCCAAAGCCATCGTAAGACGTTGTGCCCTGCAGGCCTTCGATTGCAATGCTGTCAATGTTGCTGATATTGAAGTAAGTGTGCAAAGCGCCGGAGTATTCAAATGCCTGGTTGCCTGTGTTGGCCACCGATAGTTTTACATCCAGCGTTTTGCCAATTGAGAATGTTGCAGTTGCTTCAAATTGGAATGGCCACATTTCCATTGATACTGTTGATGGTTTTAAGCCCAGTTGCACAACGATTGTTTCTTCTGCCCTTTCTTCCACTTTTAATATATCCCAATATTGCAGCCTTGCAAAGCCATGCTGCGGCTTTGCTTTGTCAGGGTGCGGCCCAAACCAGGGGAAACATAATGGCACGCCACCACGTATTGCTTTGCCTTCTTCAAAAAGGGATTTGGCGCTCATCCATATCATTTCTTTTTGTCCCGCCGGGGCATAGCTTTGCAATTGTGCGCCATATAAAGAAATATCTGCGGCAGCAGGTGCAGTGTTTACGGCAAGGCAAATTAAGCCGCCTTTGCCTTTGTAAAAAGTGGCTTTGTTGGCAATGCCAAATTTATTGTTGAGGGTTTCAATTGTTACCATGCTGCAATATAAAAATTTTAGGCACTGAAAATTTATTTTGCCGTTTAACAGGCAATTGGCAAATACATTTGCCAAATAAAATTACCTTGCCTCAAACTTCTATATAGCAATTATGAAAAAATTATTGACAGCGTTTTGTTTTCTGCTTGGCCTTGCCAGCATAGCGAATGCCCAAACTATAAAGAAAAAAGAACCAGCGGTACAGACCCAGGATGCTGTTCCGAAGAAGGGTGTCATTGTTAACAGAAAAGCAGACGGCACGCCTGACAGGCGTTTTAAAGCCAACAAAGGCCTGAAGAAAGACGGGACGCTTGATATGCGTTTTTCTAAGAATAAAAAGAAGGCAGCATAGTATCGTTGGCCTATCTTACCAGCAACAAATTCCCTTTCCTTGTAACAGTGCCGCAACCAGTTTTTGCTTTAATAAAATAAACAAAACTGCCTGCATTGCATGGCTTGCCTTTGTAAGTGCCATCCCAGCATACGTTGGGGTTGGAAGTGAAAAATATCAGTTCGCCCCACCGGTTGTATATGATAAACTCAAGCTCCTGTACCAGGCCGAAATATTTTATGCGGAAGCAATCGTTACTCCCATCGCCATTTGGCGTAAAAGCATTGGGCACTAAATAGCTTGGCCTGCCCGTTTTGTTTGCAAAAACTGTTACGGATGCAGTATCGCTGCAGCCGTTGTTGCCTGTGCCTTTTACAATGTAGGTTGTAGTGGCAACCGGGCTTGCAACAGGCGTGGCACTGTTTGCATCATCCAATCCGGTAATGGGCGACCAATTATATTGCAATGCGCCTGTTGCAAGCAGATTAGTGGAGCTGATAGTACAATCAACATCGTTTTCTTTAGCGGCAGTTATTGTTGGCGATGGCAAAACAGTGATGGTGGTGAATAATGTTGTGTCAAAATTGCAAATGGTGTCCCTCACCAAAACAGAATATGCAGTAGTGTTAATTGCGGTAGATATTGGGTTGGGGATATTTGAATTGTTTACCAATGAAGCCGGGCTCCACAAATAATAATTCCCCCCGGTGGCATTGAGTTGCGCATTAGTATTAAGGCAAACAGATGTATCAGCAGAAACAGAATATACCTGCACCGGTGTTACTGCAACGACAAACGAATCTTTGCTGGAGCAATTGTTAGCGCCCGTTACAGTTACAACATATTTTGTGTTGGCAGCACTTGGGTTTGCAACGGGGTTGGCAATGTTTGGGTTGTTTAATAAAGCAGCAGGTTCCCATGAATAGGATGCGCCGCCGGATGCAAATAACGGTGCAGCAGTATTCCTGCATATTGTTGTGTCGCCTGTGCTGCTTACCGCAGGTATTGTTTTTATAGAAATGGTAACAGAATCAGTTGCAGTACACCCAAAAATGCTGGTGCCGCTTACATAATACTTTGTTGTATTTGCAGGCGTAGCTATTGGGCTGGCAACAGAGGCGTTTGAAAGCCCTGTTGCCGGAGCCCATGAATAGGCGTTGGCGCCAACTGTCGTTAATTCTACTGATGCCGATTCGCAAATGGATGTATCTGTTCTCGTATCTGCAAACGGCGTATCAACTGTAATTTTTACTGTGTCCCTTTTGATTGAATAGGCAGCAAAACTTATGTCATCAATGGCAAAATAACCACCTGCGCCCGGCAGAAGAGATTTGTTTGCAATTGAAAGTTTAGCTGTTGTATTATTGCCAGAGTTCCAGAGTACATGCTGTTTTGCCCAAGTGCAGGAAGTTGCAGGCATTGCGATATTATCAACTACTGTATTGCCGTTTATTAGTAACTGAAGCGGAACCGTGTTAGGCGAAAGCAATGATTGCACCCACGCAGTGAATGCATAGTTTGTATTAGGCTGTACCGTAACAGTTTGTTCCCACACTTTTGCAATAGTGCCGAAATCATTCCTTGCAACCAGCATATTGCCGGTGGCGGTTGTATGGCCGGGGCAATTGGCTGTTAACGGGCCTGCATTCAGGGTAGATGGGGTTATAATATATTCCTGGGCAGCAAGAGGTTTGGTGCCTGCATTATAGTCAGAAGTGAATCCGTTGCCGCCAGTAGTGAAATCGCCATTTGTTACTAAGTTGTTCTCTTCGCTTGCAGCCACCAACGAATAAGTGATGGTTGAAGGTGTATTGGAAGTTGGGTTTGCAAATGATGCATTATTCAAAAAAGTTATTGGCCCCCAGCAAAACTGCAATGTTGAATCAATATTGCTTCGCAACAATTTGTTTGTGCTGTAGCAAATGGTTGTGTCCTGCGTCAGAATGATATTTGCATCTCTCCAGCCAATAAAAATTGTTTTTTTCACAGTATCAATACAACCTGTGCTGGCGTTGCCGGTACAATATTCCACAAGGTATGAGCCGGGGCCAGGGTACGTATGCGTAGGGTTGCGTACGGTGGTTGTTATTGTGCCATCGCCTTTGCTCCAGTATATTTCTGCCGTGGTGTCGCCAACAGCCCTGAAGCTAACGCTGAGTGGGTTGCATGTATCCTGCTCAAATACAAAATCGAAATTGATGCCGTTGGTAGTTACTGTTTTTGATATGCTGTCTTTGCAGCCGTTAATATCTGTTGCAATTAATTTAATTGTGTTGGTACCATAGGCTGCATAAGTATGTGTAGGGTTTTGTACTGAGTCAATGCTGCCATCGCCAAAGCTCCATTGCCAGTTTTGTATAGGGCGGGCGTTGGTATAGCCAAGCCCATTGAAAGCAAAAGCTTTGCAGTTAATAAGGTTGCTGTTTATCCTTACAGAGTCAATATTCTTTTTAAAAGGCACTTTAGCTTCCGGCAAAACCAAGTTCAAATTAAAACCGCCGGCAACGCCATTGGATGCCCCATTTGACGTATTGAAGCAGGCGCTTGCAGCATTTAGTACCATTCCTGCAACACCTCCATTTAAGCTGGTGTT
>CAYRRL010000382.1:0-3543 GCA_964426665.1 uncultured Ferruginibacter sp.
CAGCTTTTTTACTTCTGCCACGTATTCCTTTATGGCTTGTTCCTTGTCTTTTTTGCAAATAAGGAGCACATCGCTGGTGTCAACCACTATAAAATCTTCCATGCCCTGCAGCAGCACCAGTTTGCTGTTGTCTGCATGGACCATATTTCGGTGGGCATCTATTATGATGACATTGTTGCCGGCAACAGCATTTTCAAAGTAGTCCTTTTCCAGGTTTTCATATGCGCTGGCCCAGGTGCCAAGATCGCTCCACCCAAAAGACGACGGGATGATATAAACATTATCTGCTTTTTCCATTACGCCATAGTCGATGGAAATATTAGTGCATTGTGGGTAAATGCGCTCAATGGCTGCTGCTTCTGTGGCAGTATTAAAGGAAGCTTTTTCTGAATCAAACACATCATGCATTTCTGGCAAAAACTTTTCAAAGGCAGCCACTATATTTTTTACCTCCCATACAAATATGCCGGCATTCCATAAAAAATCCCCGCTTGCCAAAAATGTTTTTGCTAATTCCTTGTCAGGCTTTTCAGTAAAGGTTTTTACTTTGAATACATCAGTGCTTACGCTTTGTTGTTCAAACTGTATGTACCCATAGCCGGTATTGGGGTGGGTTGGCTTTATGCCAAGTGTAACAAGCCCTTTGATATTAGCTGTAAAATCCAGTGCTTTCAGGCATATTTCCTTAAACGCATCCGGCTGCAGTATGATATGGTCCGCAGGGGCACAAATAAGGTTGGCTTCTGGGTTAAGCTGCCTTAGCTTATATGAAATATACGCTATACAGGGCGCTGTATTTTTTCTTGAAGGCTCGCTTAAAATATTGGCAACAGGCAATTCGGGCAACTGCTCAGCTACTATATCTTTATACTGCTCAGATGTTACAATGTATATATTTTCTTTAGGGATAAAAAGTGCAAACCTGTCATAAGTGGCCTGTATTAATGTGCGGCCTGTATTTAATATGTCTAAAAATTGTTTTGGGTAGCTTGTGCGGCTCATGGGCCAAAACCTGCTGCCGATGCCGCCGGCCATTATTGCTACGTAGTGGTTTGTATTCATATTCCGGTTCTTTTTATAGCCCGCCATTTTTTTGAGGCATTATTTAAACGCTGCAGGAACAGCTTTATTTTCGTTCTTTTATCAGCAGCGTTTATAAATACAGCAGATGGCAAAACAACAAGGCCGCAAACCTACTTTAATTCATCCATAAAGCAAAAAGCTTTGCCCCGGGCACAAAAGAATTTCTTCTTTTAAAAAAAAGCCTTAACTTAAACAAAGTAATAACGGCCGCTTTTTTGTGCAGCAGTTATATGTGTTTATCTAATCACATATATTTAATTTTTTTGTAAATAATTTTAGGGAAACCGTAAAACCAAATAAAACGGCCGGGGCACCAAAGGCATCAACAACAAAAAAAACAGCGACAAAAGCTGAAACAAAGAAAAAAAACACAAACCTTACTGAAAGCCTGCAGCAGTATTTTGGTTTTGACAGTTTTAAAGACCAGCAGGAAGTAATCATTCAAAATTTGCTTAATGGCGTTGATACATTTGTTATCATGCCAACAGGTGGCGGCAAAAGCCTGTGCTACCAGTTGCCTGCATTGATAAGCGAAGGCTGTGCTATTATAGTGTCGCCGCTAATTGCATTAATGAAAAACCAGGTGGATTTAGTAAGGGGTTACAGCAGCAGCGATGATGTTGCTCATTTTTTAAACAGCACACTCAACAAAGGCCAGCAGAAAATAGTGAAAGACGATTTAATGGCAGGCAAAACAAAAATGCTGTATGTAGCACCTGAAACATTGACAAAAGAAGACAACATTGAATTTTTCCGTGACCTTAATGTTTCTTTTTTTGCTGTTGACGAAGCACATTGTATTAGCGAATGGGGCCACGACTTCAGGCCCGAATACCGCAGGCTGAGGGAAATGATGGAAATGATAAAGCCCGGGGCTGCCATGATAGCCTTGACAGCTACGGCTACCCCAAAAGTACAGAGCGATATACTCCGCAACCTTGGCTTACGCAACCCAAAGGTTTATATATCTTCTTTTAACAGGGCCAACCTTTATTATGAGATATTGCCAAAAATCCAAAAAGACCAAACAGCAAAAAGCATAGTGCGTTTTGTTACGCAAAACAAAGGCAAGAGCGGCATCATTTATACCCTTAACCGTAAAACAACAGAAGAGCTTGCTGAGATGCTGATGGCCAATGGCATTAAAGCCGTGGCATACCATGCGGGGCTTGAAAGCAAATTAAGGGCAGAGAGACAAGACCAGTTTTTAAATGAAGATGTGCAGGTGATTGTGGCCACCATAGCATTTGGCATGGGTATAGATAAGCCGGATATCCGTTTTGTAATACACTACAATATACCTAAGTCAATAGAGAATTACTATCAGGAAACAGGCCGTGCAGGCAGGGACGGGCTTGAAGGGAAATGCATCCTGTATTATTCCCATAAAGATGTGGCCAAGCTGGAACATTTGATGAGGGACAAGCCGTTAAGCGAAAGGGAAGTGGGTGCACAACTGATAAACGAAATGGTAGCTTACTCTGAAGGCGCTGTGTGCCGAAGGAAAATTTTGCTGAATTATTTTGGGGAAGAATACGATGTAAAGCGATGCACTAATATGTGCGATAATTGCAATAACCCAAAAGAACAAATAGAAGCAAAGACAGAAGCACAACAGGCATTCAAGGTTATCCGTGGGTTAGACGAACAGTTCACCATGGACTACCTGATGCACATATTAAGGGGCAAGCCCAATACACAGGTTAAAATGTTCCGGCATGACGAAAGGGATTTTTTTGGCATTGGGAAAGACAAGGACGAGCATTTCTGGAACTCGTTGATGCGCCAAATGATACTTGAAGGGCTGATAAAAAAAGATATTGAAGAATATGGCGTATTGAAGATTACGAAGAAAGGCGATGCGTATATCAAAAAGCCCACATCATTTAAAATTGTACTGAACAATTTGTTTGAAGGGGCAGATGCTGATGATGATGAAGCAGGCGGAAATGCAGCGGCAGGCAGCGCAGCAGATGACCGGCTGATGGAAATGCTGAAAGAACTGCGTAAAAAAGTAGCCAAAGAAAACAACCTGCCGCCATTTGTGATTTTTCTTGAAAGCAGCCTGGAGGATATGGCAACCATGTACCCAACCACTATACAGGAGCTTGAAAAATGCCAGGGCGTAAGCAAGGGCAAGGCCATGCGCTACGGGAAAAAATTCGTTGAGATGATTGCAAAATACGTAGAGGAAAATGACATTGAGCGGCCGGACGATTTTATTGTGAAGGGCGTTGTAAACAAAAACAACAATAAGATATTCATTATCCAGAACGTTGATAAAAAAATACCTTTGGAAACAATAGCAAGGAACAAGGATTTAAAAATTAACGAGCTGCTGGAAGAAATGGAAACCATTGTGGCCAGCGGCACTAAACTTAATTTGGATTATGCAATTGAAGAAATGGTGGATGAATACGAGCAGGAAGAAATAATAGATTATTTCAAAGCTTGTGAAAC
>CAYRRL010000383.1:0-3536 GCA_964426665.1 uncultured Ferruginibacter sp.
TTTTTTAATCAACCTTATTCAGGATGATTTATCTTAGTCAACCAATAACAGGATTATCTATTAATAACCAGACAACTTTTTTCAGGACGGGTCACATCGCCAGGACGTATCCGTTGGGCAAACCACCCTTTTCTATACCTCTCAATTGGGCTGCGTAAGCTGGTTTGTTTGTCTCCTTTCATTTTCAAACGCCCTGCATTTTTCAACAGCGCCTGCTTTTAACTTTTTTTACAGCCCCTTTCCCAATACACGGAAGTAACTTTATGCAAAACCCCATGTAATCTGATATCGCTGAAATGCAAAACACTATAAACGCCACGGCGCCGTTGTTTGCATTTCAGTTTTTTACCCATACTAATCATGCACAAACAAAAATGCCTTTCAAAAAAAGATGAAAGGCATTCACAAAAAAATTTTACGAACTTAATTAATCACAATTTTATCAATCGTATCGCCTGCCCTTATATCATCAATTACATCCAGGCCATCAGTTACTCTCCCAAAGCAGGTGTGCACGCCGTCTAAGTGAGAGGTGTTGTTCCTGCTGTGGCAGATAAAAAATTGCGAGCCGCCGGTGTTTGGGCCACGGTGGGCCATCGAAATAACGCCCCGGTCGTGGTATTGCTTAGGCGCTTTTGTTTCGCATTGTATAGTGTAGCCCGGGCCGCCGGTGCCATTGCCATTGGGGCAGCCGCCCTGTATCATAAAATCAGGTATCACCCGGTGGAATTTGAGGCCGTTGTAAAAGCCATCGCTGATTAATTTTTTAAAGTTGCCTGCCGCTATTGGCGTGGCGTCATCGTACAGCTCAAACTTCATTATGCCTTTGTTGGTGTGTATTTCGCCTGTGGACAATTTTGTTCCGCTCATGTTAGTTTATTTTTTTGCGAAAGTAAACAAGCATTGATGAGTTTCAAAACTAAAAATATCAGGGTTTCTTTTTACGCAAATCTAAATTTTGAAAAAAGAACACACGGGCCACATGGCTGTTGCGGTAGCGGTTGCCGGCGGGCAGTTGCTGAAACCAGTTCATGTAGCCAAACTGCAGGCTGCTTTGCATGCCGGTTTGGTATTTAAAGCCAAGGAAGAAACGGTTCTGGTCGAAGTAATTATTTACTATTTGCTTTCCAAAATTGACATGCACTTCATCATTCACAATAAAAGACCAGCTTTTAGGGTCATTGCCATTTTTATAAAAAGGGATTTCATATAAAAAATTATAGCGGATGCGCCAATTGAAATTATAGCCATCCCCTAATGTGCTGTCGTTTAAAATTTTCCGGCGGTAGCGTTGTTCCAGGCGGAACCATTGCATCATTTTTTTATTGCCGCCGTATTTGGTGTGCCATTGTATTTGTTGCCAGGGACGGTGTTCATAGGTTGAAATATTTTTATGGTTGTCGCCGGGGAAATCTACAATATATGCATAGCCCGCTGTAAGTTTTGTATTGTCAGTAACGTAGTACGTTAGCCCAACCCTTGCAAGCAATTGTGCCACTCCATCGCCGCCAAAATTATCTTTGCTGCGGGGCTGTGCATCAAGCCAGGCGCCCCATTTGTTGCTAAACCTCGTTTGGTTAAAATAGCCAGTCCATATACGGGTGTATTGCTCTGTTGTTTTTGTTTGCTGTGCGGCCAGCGGCAAATAAAAAAACAGCAATAAAGAAAACGATACTTGTTTCATAGTTTGTTTTTTAACAGCAACACTTTTTATTTTTTAAATGAAAAAAACTGTTGCACACCAAAGCGGAAAACATTCTGGTCTTCAAGTGTATTTAAAGATGCCTGCCATTGAAGAAGCTTGATAAACTGGAATTGTAAAGAAGTAACTCTAGACAGTTTATAATTGATCAATGCAAACAACCTGTTTTGGTCAAAGAAGCGGCTGCCGTTAATATAATTTGCATTCACCATTACTTCGTTGCCAATATGCCACTCTGTTTTTTTGCCTGTCGGCGGCAATGTATATTCAATGCGGTATCGCAGGCGCAGGCGTTTTTCAAAGCTGCCTGTTTTTGTACTGCCTGATGTTTTTTGAAGAAAGCGTTCTTCTGCCCTTAGCCTTTGCAACAGCATTCCTTTGCCTGCGTGCAGTTGCAGTGTTGCTTCCTGCCATGGCCGCCATTCATTGGCCACTACGGCTGTATCGCCTGTGTAGCGCACATTGCCAAACCATGTAAAGCCGGCGGCAAATGCAAATTTATTATTGAGTTTGTATGTAACACCGCTGCGTATTGCACACAAAGACCATCGCCTTGCCCAATCCCTTGTCCTTAATTGCACATCATTTACAATACCCCATTTGCTGTTCATTTCAATTGCATTATTATAATTGAACCAAAGCATATTTATATGAGTTGTTTTATGCTGTGCAAAAAACTTTGCCGGCAATATTGATAAAACAATACTTATAAAATACCTGTGCATAAAACGATTTGCAAAATTTCCGTTCTGAAAATTGTTGTGAAAATACATGGGCAAAAGCAATCGCTGAAGTTTTTTTATTTTTCTGACACTGTTAATTTAATCTTTTTGGCGCTAATGGCAGATTAAGACCACCGTAAAAAGCTTTGCAGGCGTTGGCGTGAGTTATCGCCACATAATATAATGTTTTTATTATCAGATATTTAATACAACAATTGCCCTCGGGAATCAAGGACATTAATGTTATTTTCCTTCTTTAGAATATGTACATTCTCAATCAAGCCATCCCGCTGCATACCAGAAAAAGAAAAACGTGCTGCTAATTTTTTAGTTAAAGCTCCAGTTATGGAAGCTTTAGCCTGCACATAACTAAAATTGCCATAACTCACTTCTAAAATGCCGCCTTTCTTAAAAACCGGTTTACGGGATGTTATACTGATGGTGCCTGCTGTAGTATTCTTGCCGTATAATGTTCCCTGTGGCCCACGCAACACTTCAATCTGGCCAACCTCAATAAAATAAAATGTTGCAGCAGCAGGGCGGGCATAATACACACCATCAACATAAATACCAAAGCCCGGCCAAGCCAATCATTGGTAAGGCCAAATGGCAGCCCTTTGCTGTTGTAATCCACCACACGGCCTGTTATTGTGGTATTATTGTCTTGCGCATTTGTGATAAATGTAAGCGACAATAGAATGACTGATAAAAAATTTTTCATTGTAATAATACTTTTTTGGTTTAGGAATGACGGCTTACAATCATTTTATGAATAGAGTGAAAGGATTATGCTTCAGCATCGGTGTTCGAGAAATATTAAACGTTTATTTTTCATTTTTAGTCTATTAATTTGCTAGACTATATGGTTAAAAAATTTTACAACAGCTTAGCCAGTATTTTAAAACTCCAGATAATAACCAGGATGCCCAGGAGCATAAAAGATGTTTTTCGTGGCAATTTGCCTGCAAGCTTTGCTGCAATTGGCGCTGCAAGTTGCGAACGGCCATGGCCTGCTGCTGATTGATGTTCCGCTGATCGAGCACCGGCCGCACGAAGGTCTGGTAGTTCGGGACGTTGTTGATCCCGGTCGAATCGCCACGGAGCAGGTTCAA
>CAYRRL010000384.1:0-3532 GCA_964426665.1 uncultured Ferruginibacter sp.
TGTGTCAATGATATCATTAATATAAAATATCTTGCCATCGACAGGTATAGTAATAGGTATTTTAAATAAATCTATTCTGTCTGCCATATAAAAAATTTCTGTTTTTCCGATAGTATTTTCACTTATATCGATCGCCATTAATTTAGATTCATTGCTATTTGAAGACGGATACTTTAAATACAAAGTGTCGGAACTCCAATTTAGTCGGTTGTGCATAGGGCTCATTCCCTTAATTGCATGGTAGTTGCTAACTAAGTAGATTGTATCCTCTGATTTATAAAAAAAAGCGGTTCCGCAGTGTTGAACATTGCCTGATTGTGCAAATATTGGATAACTATATTTGCCGAAAGAATCAAGAGATTGTCCTTCGGTATGTATTGTTGTTATAAAAAAGATATAAAATAATTTTATAGAGTGATGAATTTTCATTTGAAGTTGCGTACAACGTTTGTATTGCCGCAACTTTTGTTCACTAACCACTTGATTTCAAATATAAAACTGAACAAAAATTGCTATTATGAAAATATAATTTTTTACGTAATTGCTTGCCATTCTGCAATAATAGTTTCCCACTGGTAAGCAGATGATAGGATTGCGGCAGAACGATGTTGCCATGAAACCCAAATACCGGCAAACAAAAAATCTACTCCAACCTTTCAACCGGAATAGATTTTTAATTAAGCAGATTCCTCGTTCCTCGGAATGACAGCAGTGCGTTACTCCACCACCACTTCATGCTTGCTATACGCTTCGCTCAGCTTTTTCTGTGTTTCATACGCCACCGGCGAGTAAGAATCGAAATACATATTGAACCTTGCACGCCCCTGCGTTAAGCTGCGGAGGGCCGATGAGTATTGGTGCATTTGCGCCAGCGGCACTTTAGCCACCACTTTTTGAAAATGCCCATCAGCTTCCATGCCTTCCACCACGCCCATACGGGTTTGCAGGTCGCCCATTACAGCGCCCACGCTTTCGTCGGGGCAAAGCACTTCCACGGTGTACACGGGCTCCAGCAATTGCGGCGCAGCATCCAAAAACGCCTGGCGGAATGCCTGCAGCCCGGCAATTTTAAAAGAGATATCGTTGCTGTCCACATCATGCATTTTGCCATCATACACGCTCACCCGTATATCACGGGCAGGGCTGCCTGTTAATGGGGCGTTCTGCATCTTCTCCATCACGCCTTTTAAAATAGAAGGGAGGAAACGGGCATCAATAGCGCCGCCAACAATACAGTTGCAGAACACCAGCTTGCCGCCCCAGTCGAGTTTTATTTCTTCCTCGGCACGCAGGTTAAGGCCTTCGGGCTTGGGCATGCCTTCGTGCCATGGCTCAATGCGCATGTACACTTCGGCAAACTGGCCGGCGCCGCCGCTTTGTTTTTTGTGGCGGTAGTTGCTTTCGGCACGGCGGCCAATGGTTTCCCTGTAAGGTATTTTTGCTTTCTCAAATTTTACATCCAGCTTGTGTATGTGCTCTATTTTCCATTGCTGCACTTTCAGGTGCAGCTCGCCCTGGCAATGCAGCAGTGTTTGCTTAAGCTCAGGCGATACTTCAAAGCGCACGGTGGCATCTTCTTCCTGCAGGGTATGCAATGCCTGCGACAGTTTTTCTTCTTCGCCTTTGTTGGTAGCACTGATGGCAACGGTAACATTTGGCTTGGGGAAATTAATGGGCCACAACTCAACGTTAGTGCCCCGGTCGTGCAGGGTATTGTTTACATGTGTGCTTTTTAGTTTCATGGTGGCGCCAATATCGCCGGCTGTCAGCTCATGCACGGGTACACGGTTGTGCCCTTCCAGCAAAAACAACTGGTTAATTTTTTCTGTAACGCCTGTGTTTTCATTCACCAGTTCCTGCCCTGTTTTTACGGTGCCGCTATATACCTTAAACAAACTGAGCTCGCCAATATGCGGCTCAATGATGGTTTTGAAAACAAACACACAGGCCGGGCCCTTGGGGTTGCAGGGCAGTTCGTCATTCTTTTTTGTTTTTTGCGGCGGCATTTCATTGGCAGCAGGGCACACATAATCTATAAAGCTCATGATGCGGCCGCTGCCCATATTTTTTTCAGCCGATGCACAGAACAGTGGGAAGATGTCATGCTTTATCATGGACGCATGCAGGCCCGCTTTCATTTCTTCTTCTGTCAATTCGCCTTTGTCAAAATATTTTTCCATCAGCCCTTCATCATTGCTGGCAATTGTTTCAATCAGCTCTTTGTGCAACTGGCCTGCTTTGCCTTTTTCATTCTCAGGTATGCTCATTTTTTGAGGCTTGCCGCCTTGTGGCGGGTATTGGTACATCACCATGTTCAATACATCAATAATGCTGTTGAAGCCACTGCCTGTTTGCACTGGGTATTGCACCGCTACAACATTCCCGCCAAAATGTGTTTTGGCTTCCCGTAGTGTTTTGTCAAAGTCAGCTTCGTCTTTGTCTAATTGGTTTACTACAAAAAGTGTGGGTGTCTTGAAATTGTTTGTGTACTCCCAAATAACATCTGTGCCCACTTCCACGCCGGCAGCAGCATTTAAAATGATGGCGCCTGTGTCGGCAACTCTCAATGCACTCAATACTTCCCCTGCAAAATCATCGTAGCCCGGCGTGTCAATAATATTTATTTTATAATCTTTCCAGGGCGTGTGCAGCAGCGAGGCAAATACGCTGCTCTGCCTTTCTGTTTCCAGTTCATGGTAATCGCTTACTGTGTTTTTTTGTGCAATGCTGCCGCGGCGTTTTGTAACGCCCGCTTCAAACAACATGCATTCGGCCAGCGTGGTTTTGCCGCAGCCTGCATGCCCGAGCAGGGCAATATTTTTTACATGGTTACTATCGTAGGTTGGCATAGCAATTTGTTTTTAAAAGTGAATAATGCCATAAAGCAGGCAGCCAATCTGTTAAGATTGGCTGCCTGTATATATGGAGTTACGATTGTACAAAGTTGTGAAAATCCTCTTCGAGTTTGTTAAGGCCGCTTATAAGCATATCCACTTTTTCTTTTATGAAATGGTGTGGTATGCGGTGGCCAAAAGTAGGGTGGTGGTTTGCGTCTTTAATGTGGTGCTTGATTTCGTGTTTTAAATCGTGGATGTTGATGAGCTGGATGTGGAACTGGTTGTGGAAGTGTTCTATTCCTAATCTTGTTTCTTCATCCGTTTTGCCGGGGGCAAAATAATAGAGTTCGTTTTTAAGCCCGTTTATTTTTTCACGGTATGATACCAGTTCGTCATACCATTGTTTACACTCGCCAACGAGTGAGAGGTGCTGTGCTTCTGTAACCATAAATGATAATATTTAGAGGTGAGTAATGCATAGCATGGTTTCATTCATTGCCGGAGGTTAGGTTTACAGGATGCAGTATTATTTCGTTTTCACAAAGTAGCGGCGTGGAAGTGCTTAGCAAATCGTGATGTAAGGAGAAAGCCGAAGCTTGATGTTGTCCAATCGAGTGGTATAAAGTTAGGACTAAGCTTGGTATTTCCAAAAGGATTTTTTGCAGGGCGGGGAATAAAAATCCCCCGGCAGCCGG
>CAYRRL010000385.1:0-3487 GCA_964426665.1 uncultured Ferruginibacter sp.
CAAGATAAATACCGGCGCCAAGTACGACAGCAAGGCGTTTCAAAAAAGCGTGGGGCTGAATGGCGTGGGTACAAAGGCGGTGAATGCGCTGAGCAATTATTTTAAAGTGGAGAGTTTCCGTGATGGCAAAACGAAGATGGCAGAGTTTGAAAAAGGGAACTTAACAAAAGAACATAAAGAAGTTGCCACCAAAGAAGACAATGGCACGCTGATAACTTTTGTGCCGGATGATTCAGTGTTTAAGAATTTCCATTTTGTGCAGGAATACCTTGACAACCAGTTTTGGAACTACTGCTACCTGAATGCCGGGCTGGTGATGAACCTGAATGGCAAGCGCTATGTAAGCAAAAACGGTTTGCTCGATTTACTGCAACGCAAAACGAATGTGGATGAGATACGTTACCCAATCATCCACCTTAAAGGCGATGACATTGAAGTGGCGGTAACGCATGAGAATACTTACGGCGAGGAATACTACAGTTTTGTGAACGGGCAGTTTACCACACAGGGCGGCACGCACTTAGCTGCTTTCAGGGAAGGGTTTATAAAAACTATCCGAGACTTTTTTAAGAAAGATTATGATGCGGCTGATATACGGGGAAGCATTTGTGCGGCGATAAGCGTGCGTGTGCAGGAGCCGGTGTTTGAAAGCCAGACAAAAACAAAGCTGGGTTCATTGAGCGTAAGCGAAGGCGGCGCCAGCATGAAAAATTTTGTGGGTGATTTTTTAAGCAAAGAACTTGATAATTATCTACACCGCAACCCAACTACTGCCGAAGCGTTGAAGAAAAGGATAGAGCAAAGCGAAAGGGAAAGAAAAGAATTAAGCGGTATCCGCAAGCTGGCAAATGAAAGAGCGAAGAAAGCAAACCTGCACAATAAAAAACTCCGTGACTGCAAGTACCACCTGAATGATGATGCCACAGGAAAGGATAAAGACAAAGTTTTAGAGAAACAAAAGGAGAGTACCATTTTTATTACGGAAGGCGATAGCGCCAGCGGAAGCATTACCAAAGCAAGAAGCGTGGATACGCAGGCTGTGTTTAGTTTGCGTGGCAAGCCGCTGAACAGTTTTGGGCTTACTAAAAAAGTGGTGTACGAAAATGAAGAGTTCAATTTATTGCAACATGCGCTGAATATTGAAGAAGGCTATGAAGGCCTTCGCTACAATAATATTGTAATTGCCACCGATGCTGATGTGGATGGCATGCACATCCGTTTGTTGTTGCTCACTTTCTTTTTGCAGTTCTTCCCTGACCTGGTGAAAAACGGGCATGTGTACATTTTAGACACGCCGCTGTTCCGTGTACGCAACAAGCAGGAAACGATTTACTGCTATGATGAAACGGAAAAACAAAATGCCATAAAGAAGCTGGGAAGCAAACCGGAGATAACAAGGTTTAAAGGCCTTGGCGAGATAAGCCCTGATGAGTTTGCCAAATTTATAAGTGCTGATATAAAACTGCAGCCGGTGATGATGCTGCCCGAAACGCATATACAGCAATTGCTGGAATATTACATGGGCAAGAACACACCGAGCCGGCAGGATTTTATTATTGATAATTTGAAGATAGAGCTTGACTTAGTGGAGAGTTAAGAGTTATAAATTATGAGTTATGAATGATGAGTGTTTGGAACTTGGCTTTTGTGCTGCTATTAAACATCGTTGTGAACTTGTTCTGTTATTCTTTTCTTTTGGGGAAAGAAAAGGATAATCTCACTAGTACTTTTTAATCTTTATTGAACAAATAACTTTCAATTCTCAACTAACAAAATGTACGAGTTTCATACAGATAAACCACGATACTTTAAAATGCAGGCAGACAATGCCAGGCAATACGTGGTGCCATTTGTTGAGAAATATAAACCAATAACCCCGGGAATGAGAGTATTGGAAATTGGCTGTGCAGAAGCCGGCGTATTGAAAGCATTTATTGAAAAAGGCTGTGTGGCAGTGGGAGTGGAACTGGAAGAAGACAGGCTGGTGCTGGCGAGGGAATTTATGAAAGAAGAGATGGAAAAAGGATTGATCAGTTTTGTGTCGAAGGACATTTACAAAGTGGATATTGAAAAGGAGTTGCATGGCAAGTTTGATATCATTGTTTTGAAGGATGTGATAGAACATATTCATGACCAGAAGAAACTGATTGCATGGATGAAAAGTTTTTTGAACCCCGGCGGTGTGATATTCTTTGGTTTCCCGCCATGGCAAATGCCTTTTGGCGGGCACCAGCAATTGATGACAAATAAGTGGATGGCGAAGATTCCTTATTTCCACTTGTTGCCCATGCCCATGTATAAATGGGTTTTGAAAATGGGCAAGCAGGGCGTTGAGGGTTTTGCAGAGATAAAAGAAACAGGGATTTCAATTGAACGGTTTGAGAGGATTGTAAAAGAAACGGGGTATAAAGTGGCGAACAAAACGCATTATCTAATCAATCCTATCTATACTTATAAGTTTGGGTGGAAACCTAAGAAACAGTCGGGTTTGATTAGCGCAATACCATGGGTGCGGAATTTTTTTACGACTTGTGTTTATTATTTAATAACAGATAATTCCACGCAAAGGCGCTAAGGAAGATCAAGGCGCAAAGTTTTTTCTTTGCTTCTTTGCTTTCTTTGTTTCCTGGCGTGAAAAAAAATACGAAATGATTCATATAGTTTTTAACGAAGCAGATGTGGAAGTGTTGAAGAAAGCCATTGAAATGGATGAAACACTAGCCGGCGAAGTAATACAAATTAAAGATGATTATGCTGTGGGCCCGTTGGCCAATATTTATGTTGGCGAAGGCATAGAAGCCCGTAAACAATTCTGGCGTGACATACTCGCCGGCGGCGACCTTGATGGAAAGGTTGACGGGAATGATGTGGATGATTATAAAACCGCAGCTGAATTGGTTGGTACTATGCGCCGCAATGAAGAAGAAAAGATCTGGATTTGGGCTGCACAAAACAAACATGATGTTAGTGGCTATTACTGGTTGCTCAATTACATGAAAGAATTCCAGGGGCGTGTCTTTATTTTGTATTTGAACAATCTTCCATTCATAAATGAAAAGGGGCATATATTTTATCCTAATTGGCTGAGCGAAATACCAGCTAAAGAATTTTTGAAAGCAAAAAAATTAGCAAGGGAAATCACACTGAGCGAATTTGAAGTGGACCCGGATGAATGGGCAAAGATTTGCAACGATAGCAAAGGCGTGCGCTTGCTGGAAGGCGGGAAGAAATTAATACAGCAGGAATATGATTTTTATGATGGCGAGTTGAAGAAATTCATTACTCCAGACTGGCAGAAAGCTTCTAAAGTGATACATCAATATTTAAGCAAGGCAAAACATACCACTGGTGACATGTATTTGTTGTGGCGGTTGAAAACAATGATTGCCATGGATATGTTTGATGTGCAGGGGAAAGTGGGAGCGATGAAGGATTTTGAAATTAAGACAAAGGCGAAAGCAGAAGCAGCGGTTGAGGAATAAGAAAA
>CAYRRL010000386.1:0-409 GCA_964426665.1 uncultured Ferruginibacter sp.
TAGACGAACCAACCACCAACTTAGATGCGGAAGGCATTGCATTGTATCAATCGCTCATTCAAAATTATACTAATGAAAGATTGGTAATTATTAGTAGCAATGATAAAGAAGAATACAACTTTTGTGATGAGGTTATAAAGATCGGAGATTATAAATAATCGGTAAAAGCCCCTATTCTCACCTCCTGCTTGCAATCAGCAAATTCAAATCTGTAAACTTTAAATCAAACCTTTCGCTTAAATAGAAATTGGTAAGGCTGCCTTTAAATAAATAAATGCCGGTACGGATATTTATTTTATGCCAAACTATATTGTCAATACCGCCCTCATCAGCCGTTTCAAGCATTAGTGGCATTAGTACATTGCTGATAGCCTGTGAAGCAGTACGGGCAAATCCGCTTGGTATATTC
>CAYRRL010000386.1:419-3484 GCA_964426665.1 uncultured Ferruginibacter sp.
ATATTCGGCACGCAATAATGTATCACATCATACTTCCTAAAGGTTGGCTTGTCATGCGTTGTTACTTCGCTGGTTTCAAAGCAGCCGCCACGGTCAATGCTCACATCAACTATAACCGTACCGGGCCGCATATTGCTTACCATAGCATCCGTTACAACAATGGGTGTCCTGCCGCCTGTGCTGCTCAATGCGCCCACTGCAACATCGCAGGTTTTTAATTGCTTTGCCAGAATTTTTGGTTCTATCACAGAAGTCCACATCCTGCCGCCAATATTGTTTTGCAAACGCTTTAAGCGATATATGCTGTTGTCAAAAATTTTTACGCTGGCCCCCATTGCCAATGCTGTTCTTGCTGCATATTCGCCCACAATGCCAGCGCCGATAATAATAACTTTTGTTGGTGGTATGCCGCTGATGCCTCCAACCAATACTCCCTTGCCTTCATTAGCATTGCTCAGGTACTGGCCGGCAATCAACATCACAGCACTGCCGGCTATTTCGCTCATGCTCCTTACAATCGGGTTATGCCCACTGTCGTCTTTCAGGTTTTCAAAACTGAGCGCTGTTATCCTTTTTTCCATCATTTTCTCCAAAATATTTTTCTTCATCACGGCAAGGTGTATTGGGGAAATGATATATTGCCCCGGCTTGAGCAACTCACATTCTTCTTCGCTTACCGGCGCACTCTTCACTAATATATCGGCTTCATACACTTTCTTTTTGTCAAAAGTTATTTCTGCGCCTGCCTCTGTGTAATCCCTGTCGGAGTAGCTGGCTCCCTCGCCTGCTTTTGTTTCCAGTATCACCCTGTGGCCATTTGCCACCATCACGCCAACGGCTTCCGGCGTAAGTGCAATCCTGTTTTCGCTAAATGAGTTTTCCTTGGGTATGCCGATAAACAATTCAGCGCCTTTGGGCTTTACATCTAATGTTTCTTCTAATGTTTCGTACGAAAACGATGGGGATATGAACGGTTTTGGTGTAGCCATAAAATGATTGAAGGTTTTCTCTCAACAAGCAGGTTACAATTTACAAATTAATTGTGAGCTTTCTCGTTTCATTTTCCACAGCAGTTATATTTACCTGTATTGTTTCTTCGGGGAAGATAGAAGATGCTTTGCCTGGCCACTCCACAAAACAAAAATTGCCGCTGTAAAGGCAATCTTCCACACCAGCCTGTATAGCTTCTTCTTCGTCTTTAACCCTGTATAAATCGATATGGTAAATTGTTTCGCCATTGGCCGCCCTGTAATGGTTGATGATGGAAAAGGTAGGGCTGCCAATCGCCTCTTCCACGCCAAGGGTTTCACATACGGCATGTATAAATGTTGTTTTGCCTGCGCCCATCTGCCCATTAAATGCAAACACTTTGCTGTTGCCAACAGCAGCAAGGAATTGCCGTGCAGCGGTATTAATGTTATTAAGAGCAAAAATTAAATCCATGTTGCAAAGATATTTTCCAGCATTAGCAATCCAATCACAACAGGCAAGAAAAATTAAGCAGGATGGAAAAAATAGAATGGAAAGTAGAAGGCATGGACTGCACCAATTGCGCACTCACCATTAGCAATTATCTTAAGAAAGAAGGGCTAAAGGAAGTGAAAGTAAATTTCATTGGCGGCGATGTGAGTTTTGAATTAGATGAAGCAGCAAAAAAAGAAACTATTGCAGAGGGGATAGAAAGGCTTGGATATAAAGTCCAAAATGAGAAACGGGCAACAAACAACCAGAATCGGGAAACGGGCTTTTTCAATAATCATTTGCAACGGTTCTTCTTTTGCTTGCCTTTTACTTTAGTCTTAATGCTGCATATGCTGCCATGGCATATTCATTTTCTTATGAACCCATGGATACAATTGGCCATATGCCTTCCTGTTTACATTGTTGGCATGGCATACTTTGGCACAAGCGCCGTTAAAAGCCTGAGGGGCGGCGTGCCAAATATGAATGTGCTGATAGCAATTGGCGCCACTGCCGCTTTTGTGTATAGCCTTATAGGCACGTTTTGGCACAATATGGATTATATTTTTTATGAAACTGCCGCCACCATCATCACATTGGTTTTTCTGGGCGAATGGATTGAGAACAGGGCTGTTGTTGTTACGCAAAAAGAATTGGCCAAATTATCAAAGCAACAAGCAGTGATGGCAAACATGATTGCTTTTGATGACGAGCATAAAGAAATAATACTCCCTGTAGAAAGCAGCCAGTTGAGGGTTGGCGACTTGGTTTTGATAAAAAGCGGCGAGCAAGCCCCTGCCGATTGCAAAATATTGTGGGGCAATGCACATGTGAATGAATCATTGCTTACCGGCGAAAGCAAACCCGTGTCAAAACAAAAAAAAGATATGCTTACTGGTGGCAGCATTATTACAGATGGCACAGTAAAAGCACAGGTAACTGCAGCAGGCAAAGACACAGTGCTAAGCAATATTGTAAACCTTGTGAAACAGGCGCAATCGGAAAAGCCGCCGGTGCAGCAACTGGCAGATAAAATAAGCGCCGTGTTTGTGCCTGCTGTTATCGGCATTGCCATCATTGCATTCCTTGTAAACTATTTTTTGTTTGGTGGCTCCGGTACCAATTCATTGATGCGGAGCATAGCTGTATTGGTGATAAGCTGCCCATGTGCCATGGGGCTTGCCACGCCTGCGGCTGTGGCTGTTGGCCTGGGCAGGGCCGCAAGAAACGGCATTCTTTTCCGCAATGCAAAAAGCCTTGAATTATTCAAGAACATCAAAACAGTAGTATTTGATAAAACAGGCACATTAACAAAGGGGAACCTTGCTATTTCAAAATTTGAAAGCAGTATTGATGAAAATGAATTTAAAAAAATTGTATGCTCTCTGGAAAAATATTCCAACCACCCTGTTGCTAAAACGGTAACAGCAACATGGAAAACAAACAATACAATACAATGGAAAAAGGTGGAAGAAGCAAAAGGGCTTGGCGTGCTGGCAGAGGACAACAATGGGAATAAATTCTCCTTTGGTTCTTACAAAACTGCCCTGCAGCAAACAAAGGATCAATCGCATGCTGCCTATCTTTTAAAAAATGGCGAGTTG
>CAYRRL010000387.1:0-3468 GCA_964426665.1 uncultured Ferruginibacter sp.
TGTCATATAAAATGCCACTCATTGCCGTGGTGTTTGATTCAACACCCATATTGTGTATTACCTGTGGGCTGGCGCTGTAGTCCGTAAGTAGGTTGTCATAGTTTTGATTGCCGATAATATTC
Organism: uncultured Ferruginibacter sp.; assembly: GCA_964426665.1. Taxonomy (GTDB): domain Bacteria; phylum Bacteroidota; class Bacteroidia; order Chitinophagales; family Chitinophagaceae; genus Ferruginibacter. Next base: position 123 of record CAYRRL010000387.1, read on the forward strand.
CATTTGCCTCCATCATAATAGTAGAATGCCGCAGCGGTAGTATCATATACCATCAACCCTTTGGCAGGTACTGCTATGCCTGTACGGCCAACAGTACTTGTCCGTGGTATGAGTAGGCCTTTGTCGTTGCTGCTGATGTCCAATGCGGCACTGGATTTGGGGGCGGTGGTGCCAATGCCAACATTTTGCGACCGGCTTTGCAACGTACAAATGACAGCAATAGTGAAAAGAATAAAATTTCTCATAAAACAGTTTTGTATTAAGCTATATGCAAGAGTTTATGCTGCAATGAACCCACAGTTGATTTTTCTAAATAATCCTCTTGTAAATAATATTCTTAGTCGCCGGCATATTGAATTATTTTGAAACAGGGTTGATGTTTCAGTTTTTTTTGCACCAATTAAAATTGCGTACAACTGATTTCCTGCCACACCCCATCCATAAACAAGAGAGTAATATTTCCACCCAACGTTCTGGTTGAGGGTACCGAAACCCAAACAGATCCGGGATCACTATTTGAAGCAACTTTAAATGCGTAACCCGATGAAAGCAATATGATTACCTGGCCATACCATCCGCCGTTACCAATTTTTAGCGTTGGAAGTGTATTGTCGTAGTTATGAACTTTAATCACCGTTTTATTAACTATGTCGATGGTATAATTATTTGCAGCACTTATAGTGGCATATGAAGGCCGCAAAGTAATAGCCCCGTTAAGCATTAAGCTGGTTGCAGGAATTTCATCGGGCGCTAAGTTTATGCCTACGTTTCGATTAAGCCTTACCGTGTCATTAAAAGAAGATTTGCCGGAAACGGCAAGGTCATCATTTAATTTGGCCATTCCATTTATGTTGGTTTCCCCTGATTTTTTTACAGAAAATGCATTTCTTCTTTGTATAACCTGTGTCCCATTACCAGGATCATAAGTGTAACCATTCCCAATTACAAACAGCGGGTCGGTATCAACCCAACTATTGGCGTTCCCGTTTTGCACATTGTACCTGCCAATTACCAACGAGCCATAAGCGCTGGCATCTGTATTATTCCCCAATGCTGTTGAATAATTACCAGATGCAGTGTTTGAAAATCCTGCGGTAAAGGAACCATTGCCCGAAGATGTGTTTCCCCAGCCGGTACTTGCGGCATAATCTCCAGCAGCTTTGTTGTTTAAACCAAACGATACGCTGTATTTGCCGACACTTGTTTCGTCCCACAGGGTACCTGTAACTGTGCCTGCCCTGAACGCTGCCTTGTCGGGATACCACATCATTCTTGTGCCACTTCCGGTACCAGGTGGCGCCCCGGGAACAGATGGCAGTGAAGCAGGCCCTGAAAAAAGCACAGCGCTATCTGCCACATGCAGCCTGGCTTTGGGAGCTGTGGTGCCAATACCTACGTTTTGCGCCAATATGGATTGTACAAGAAGAAAGAAAACAGAAAGAAAAAAAATATATCTCATTACAAAGACTTTTTTATCAGTTTGTATTGCTAACGGCAATCAATACATAGAAATTAAGCATGCTGCAGCCGGCATTAATTTACTTTGCCAAAAATGGCCTTCCCTTTTGCAACAAACGTCCAGGGGGCGCCAATTATAAATCTTTTGGTAAACCCATCAATAGCAACAGAAGCCCCGCTATAAGATAAGTATGACGATCCGCCTAGTGGGTCGGTAATGTTTTGCAGTTTTTGCCAATGGCTACCTACTTTAATATACAGGAATGCCCGGCTTATGGATAAATCATTTGCAACCTGGCTATTGCTTTGTGCGCCAACTAACATATAATTACCACTAACGGATATGTGCCGCCCAAATAGGGTTGCGCTTTCTGTTGTGTTTGAAATATAATCCGTATGATATTCAACCCAGTTATTGTTTTTATTTGTAAAAATATAAGCACCTCCATAGCCAACTGATGGCACACCTGCTACAGCGCAGTTTCCGTCGATTGCAACACAGTACCCCAGATAATACCCTGCAGTTCCGCCCTCGTATTTAAAACGCAATGTCCAAGCTGTTCCATTAAACCAATAAACGCTTGCAGAACCTGCTTCCAATATGCCCCCGTTATCATCATTCGGTGCACCCACTATGGCATAAGTTCCGGAAATCGCTACACTATTACCAAATATGTCATTGGCGCTGCCGGAGCTATTTGTTATTTTTTGTGCAACGGTCAAAGTGTTGCCGCCAAGTTTAAATATGCTTACAGAACCCTGGTTGCTGTTAATGGTAATATCATCGTTAGGGCTGCCTATAAAAGCATAGCTGCCAGAAATAGATACGCTGCTTCCAAAACCGTCACCAGCAGCACCGGTTGGGTCTGTTATTTTTTGCATAAGCACCCAATTGCTGCCATTAAAGTTATAAATGAAGGCTGCCCCCTGGTTATCGTTTGCACCGACTGCAGCACCGCTGCTGCCCACAATAGCATAGTTGCCACTAACGGAAACCGACACCCCAAAATTATCACCGGCAGCCCCGGCAGCATCCGTAAGTACGGCAAACTGCACCCAGTTGGCGCCGTTGTGCTTATACACATAAACAGAACCCTGGTTACCATTAGCGCCAATGTCTGTTAGCTCGGCACCCACAAAAGCAAAGTCCCCGGATATAGACACACTGCCCCCGAGCCATGTTGCGTTTCTGTTTGAGTCTGATACAGGCTGGTATTCGGTAATAATGCTATTAGTGCCGCAATCGCCCCAACTGCCATAGCCAATATTGCCGGCGGCTGCACCGCCTGCGCTGCGTTCTTCCCAACTGGCATTTCCTGTGGCATCGCTGGTAAGCACTTTGCCTGCGCCTGCGTTGAGGGTTAGCTTTATGGCAGATGGTTTTATTGTATCAGCTTTTAAATTGCCGGCTATATGTAACTTTTCTGCTGGCGAACTGGTGCCGATGCCTACATTTTGTGAAAGCGTATTGACAGAAAAAAATAAAATAGCAGAGCAAATTATCAGCCGTCGCATGTAGTTATTTATTAAAGGATAAAACTACTTTTAAAACAATTGAATGAATTGTAAAAATGCGCCAATTATCTTCCGGAAAATATCAGGCCTTCATCTTATTACATACAGATAAGCTACTGGATTAAAAAATTACTTTACTCAGTTCGGCAAGGAAGCAACGATTGAATCGAGAACAAATGCAAAAAACAATGAATAATACTCCACATCTTTTCGTTTGCTTATCTGAGGTAATGCACCTAAAAAGTATAGAACTTCCAAGAAAGATAAAAAGCAATAGTAACAGGGTATAAATTATTTACCAGCTAAAGCAATAATTAATTAGATGATGCCCGTTTTATCTTCAATTTCCCAAACCGGTTTTTTACATCATCAA
>CAYRRL010000388.1:0-3458 GCA_964426665.1 uncultured Ferruginibacter sp.
CTTAACTGACTGGTTAGAAATTGGTGTGAAAAATTGCGCCATCAAATTTTGATATTAGTTGGTTACCTGTAAATATTTTTGCTGGCTGCAGTCGGTAAGTTTTGAATAAGTACGGAGAATCTGAAAAATAGAACTTTTTCTTAATTTTACTGATTTTTCTGAAATATTTTTTTGAACACTCTTCTAATATTAAAGAATTTTCATACGCCCTTCGTTGGCATAAAGAAATATAATAGCAAAAAGCCGGGTTAAAATAAATCTCCCGGAAAACCGTTAAAGCAGTGTTCAGTATATTTGCACCAGATATACACCTCAAAAGAAAAAATATGAAAAAGACAATTATCGCCGCTTTTATTCTTATAGCAGGCATTACACTTTTAAGCTCATGCGGCCCCAGCAGAAAAACTGGTTGCCCAATGACAGAAAACATCCTCCATTAAGGTTTTCCCAATGAACTGGATAGAATTAAACGGGCTTTTGCAGGTTGATTCTATAAAGGAAAAATCTGGCGAAAAGCCGCAGGTTATTTTTAAGCACAGCTCCCGTTGCGCTGTGAGCAGCCTTGTTTTGAACAAGCTTGAAAAAAGCGCCTGCTCCCCAGCGGCTGATTTTTATTTCCTCGACTTAATAAAACACAGGGATGTATCTGATAAAATAGCAGAAGAATTTTCTGTTTACCACGAATCGCCCCAAATATTAGTCATCCGCAATGGCGAGTGCATTTATGATGAAAGCCATTTTGCTATTAATATGGATGATATTGCAGAACAGGCTGCGTAAGTACTTATCCCGCCCTTGTTTGCATACTTTTGCTTCAAAGCAAGCCCCCAATTGTATGTTTTGTATTTTTAAAGCATGAAAATCTTTTCTGCTGCACAAATAAAAGAATGGGACCGATTTACTATCAGCAATAAACCAATCAGTTCACTTGATTTGATGGAAAGAGCCGCCGCCAAATGCGCTGATTGGGTTTTGCAAAATATCCCACACAATAAAAAAATAATTATCATTTGCGGCAGCGGCAACAATGGCGGCGACGGGCTTGCTATAGCCAGGATTCTTTTGAAAAAGCGAGGCGATGTTGCCGTGTATATTTTAAAAGCGGGCAAAAGAAGCAATGATTGCAATACAAACCTGCAACGCCTGATAGAAATGGGGGTTAGTATTAATGAAATTGAAACAACAGAAAGCTTCCCTGCTGCAAATACAGGAGACGTAATTATTGAAGCCATGTTTGGCACAGGGCTGAACAAGCCTTTGCAGGGCATTGCACAATTGCTGGCACAATATATCAATCAAAAAAAAGCAGTAACCGTTATAAGCATTGATATGCCTGCAGGGCTTTATGCTGATAAATGTTCGAAAGGGAATACAATTGCAAAAGCGGCACACACTTTAAGCTTTCAATGCAATAAGCTGGCTTTTATGATGGCAGAAAACAGCGAATACACAGGCAACATAGCAATACTTGATATTGGGCTTGATAATGATTTTTATAATGATACTGCCAGCAATGTCAATACAATTGACAAAGACTTGCTGCTATCTTTTTTTAAAGCAAGAAAACAATTTGCACATAAATATTCCTTTGGCCATGCATTACTGTTTGCAGGCAGCCAAAACATGATGGGCGCAGCTATTTTAGCTGCTGAAAGCTGCCTGCGCAGCGGCGCAGGCCTTGTAACTGTGCATATCCCGGAACCGCTGATGCCTGTTATACAAACAGCATTGCCGGAAGCAATTGCATCAGCCGAAGATAATTTTGAAACACTTGCAAAAAAGAAAGCGGCTATTGGCATTGGCCCGGGCCTTGCCATAAATGAAACAAACACAAAACTGCTGGGGCAAATAATAACTGAATGGGCTGGCGCAACTGTAATAGACGCCTCGGCCCTTTCAATGCTGCAGCCTTTTACCAGCTTGTTGGCAAAAAGAAAAGAACACCCGGCAATACTTACGCCCCACACAGGCGAGTTTGAAAAACTATTTGGCCAATGCAAAAATGATTTCGAAAGAATGGATACGGCTTTGCAAAAAGCGGCTCAGCTCAACTGTTATGTTGTTTTAAAAGGGCGCCATACACTTATTGCCTGCCCCAATGGCGAAGCATGGTTCAACACTACCGGAAACAACGGCATGGCAACAGCCGGCAGCGGAGATGTGCTTACAGGCATTCTTACCGGCTTGCTGGCGCAAGGCTATACTGAAAAAGAAGCCTGCCTGCTCGGTGTTTACCTGCACGGGTTGGCTGGCAATTTTGCTGCGGCATCGCTGTCACCAGAAGCAATGATTGCCGGGGACATTACAAATAACCTTGGAAATGCTTTTAAAACATTTTATTAAGTGGCAATAGCTCAAATAAAAATCCCGGTGGCAATGCAACCGGGATTCTTTTGACAGGGATTTTCTTACTCTTTTTTCTCTACCGAAGGCGCTGCTTCTTCAAGAGGCTTCTTGCAGCAGGAAGGCAGTTTTTTATAAGCTTCTTCATCAGCTGTTACATCATCCGCATCATAACCAGCATTGGCAATAGCAGTTTTAATCTGCTCGATATTATTGCGGTCTTTTATAAAAGTAACCGTAGTTGTTTTCTTTTTGTAATCCACATTCACGGCTGTTACGCCGGGCTCCCTTGTAAGGTATTTTTCAATTTTTGTTTTGCACATGCCGCATTGCACTGTGGGCGTTTTAATTACTACTTTTTGCGATTGTGCAACGCCGGTTGTTACAAAAGCAATCAACGATAATACTGTAAGCGTAATAAGTTTCATTATTTTAAATTTTGATAAAGTTATGGATTATCTCCCCCACTCAGCCGGGTTTTTGCGCCAGTTTAACAAAGTATCTTGTTGCTCTGTTGTAACCAGGCCTTTTTCAATGGCTAATTCTATTAATGAAGAATAGTTAGTCAGTGATTGATAAGGAACACCGGCTTCATGAAAAGCTTTATCAGCCACATCAAAGCCATATGTAAAAATTGACACCATGCCATCCACATGCAAGCCTTCATTCTTTAATACATCCACCACCTGCAAGCTGCTTTTGCCAGTTGAAATCAGGTCTTCAATCACCACAACCTTCTGCCCTTTTTCATAAAAGCCTTCTATCTGGTTGCCCAGCCCATGCTCTTTGGGTTTTGGGCGCACATAAATGTAAGGGAGCTTTAGCTGGTCTGCTGCCATGGCGCCCCAGGCAATACCGGCAGTGGCTACCCCGGCAAGCATGCCTGCTTCGGGGAATTTTTCAAACACCACATTGCACATTTCGCTTTTTATAAATTCCCTGATGTATGGAAAGGAAAGCACCTTCCGGTTATCACAATAAATGGGGCTTTTCCAGCCGCTGGCCCAGGTGAAAGGCTGGTTTGGGTTTAATTTTATTGCATTAACTTGTAGCAGCTTTTCGGCAACAGCTTTTTCATTTGTCATGCCGCAAATTTAGGCCAGCATCACAGCAAT
>CAYRRL010000389.1:0-3455 GCA_964426665.1 uncultured Ferruginibacter sp.
ACGGTTATACCAAAGAAGAAATGAAAATGGTAAACGAAACCAAAAAAATTATTGGCGATAACCATATTGCCGTTTCAGCAACCTGTGTACGCATCCCTACCATGGGTGGCCATAGCGAAAGTGTGAATATTGAAATGGAAAATGAATTTGATTTACAGGAAGTAAAAAATATTTTAACCAAGGCGCCGGGGCTTGTGGTAAAAGATGATGTGAGCAATTTTGTTTACCCTATGCCGCTTACGGCATTTGATAAAGACGATACTTTTGTAGGCCGCTTACGCAGAGACGAAACACAACCCAATACCTTAAACTGCTGGATTGTGAGTGATAACCTGCGTAAAGGCGCAGCCACCAATGCTGTGCAAATTGCGGAATATTTAATGAGGAAAAAGTTTATTTAATTCTTTTTCCTCACTATCTGTAAGCAGTAAAATACCTCTGCCTTGCTTTAGGCCAACGAATTGGAAAACTTGGCAAAGCGGTTACTCTGTAATTTCCCTCACCATATTTTCGCAGGGTTCTAATTTAAATTCGCCTTCATTTACAAGCGTTTTGCCGGAGACGGCATCCTGCTCAATTTTATATTTGTAAATGCCAGCCCGCAACTCGTACCAGCACTCCTGCTTTTGGGCCAGCACCTTCATGGTAAAAGGAGTTGTGTCGTAGGTATCTCCATTGCGTTTATAAATACTAATGGATAAAACCTTACTGCTGCTGTTTTTATAACACAGGTCGCTGCGCTTTTTAATGGCACAACTATCTGTGGCAGTGGGATTGGCAGTTGTAAAGTTTTGGGCATTTAAATTTTGCCTTGGCGTTTTTATTACTTTAATTAACTCTACAAGAGTTTTGCTGCCTTCAACAATTTGCTGGGTTGGTGATTGTGCGGAGAGAGTGATTGATAAAAATAAAAATAGTATAGAAAAATAAATTTTCATTCTTTTTGATGTTTAAATAGTTAAGAAAAAGGCTACCCATTGAAATTCAGGTAGCCATAAAGTGTACTTTAATCTTATTTTGATTTACACCTTCTTTTCCTTGATTTGAGAACTTTTTTGTTAAGATTATTCTTTAAACCCCACAACTATAGGGGTAGCTATTGGTGTTGGAGGAAAAAATTAAGGCGATGAGTCAAGTTAAAAAAATAAATAAGGATTTGATTTTAAAGTAAAAACTATGGATCTATATAAAGCGCTTTAAAATTTTTAAAATAGAAAAAAGGGAGATAAAGTTTCCAGATTTCCTTACTTGCTATTAATTTTTTTTCTGCAAGCCGCCTGTAATCAATCACTGGCCTATAAATAAAAAGATAAATTAATAATAAAATTACCGGCCAATGATTACCTGCTTTAATAAAATAAACTAAAAATGCTATTACAATTAAGGGAAAGCAAATTAAGAAAAGATAAATGTTCCTTTTTTTCATAAATCACTTATTTAAAATGTAAGACATATAAATATAGATTAAGGCCAAAGGCCTATCCCTGCAGAAACCGCACACCCGGTGGCAACAGAAACTCCTATTCCCGGATTAAATAAAGTGCCAATCCATAGTCCAACAGAAAGCCACTCGGCATCAATTTTATACTATTACGAATTCATTAATCTTTCTAACTTATACACGATCCCATAAATCAATAAAATTATAGATGCAAAATAGTAAATACCTAACTCTATTTTACTGGGCGGATCGTTTATAAATTTAATTGTTGATAAAAACCTGGGCTTAAAAATCAAATTAAAAAGCTTAAGTAAAAAAGATAAAATTCCAATAGTTATAAAAAAAATAACAGCAATATCTAATAAGTTTCTTAAAGACATTTATTTTAATAATTTATGATTTTTAAAGATACCTTTTTTCAATTGTTTACTTAATTAAACTACCACCAATTTAAACATTCTCCTACCTCATATACCATAATGGCAACTCCAATAATTGTTCCTACCCTTCTGCCAATTAATTTTAATGCACCAACTACTGTTTGTTCGGTTGCCCCGGCTTTAATACTATTCCATATGGATTGGGCTTGTGGTATCCCGATAAGAGTTGATACAGCAGTAAGAAAGCAACCAAAGTCACTGGGTGGCCTCAGAGTAGAGTTTTCATCTTTAATTTCTGGTAAAAAAGTTTCTTTGCCGGCATATAGTAGTCCTATTAAGGTAATTTTGTCGTAATCGGTTTTAAATTCTGATTTTAAATCAATTTTATATTGTAAAAGAAATTCACGACTTATCTGATCGTTTAATTTTTCTAAAATGGAATGAATTATTAATGTATCTTTTGATGTAATTGCTGAATTTAATTTGAGGTAATCTATGTTTTTAAAGATATTCGTAAAAGGGAGCGGATTAGATGTTTTTATTATTGCTTGTCTTTGCTTAAATATGTTACTAGCATTTACACTCTTAAAGTTGAAGGTAATAATAGCAAGAATTATTGAACAGTATATAATCTTTTTCATAAAATTTCCCAGGAGCCGCCGCTCCTTAGGGCGGGGTTTTAGTAGCTCCTGCTTTTCTTATTTGTATTAATGGTTGCCTGCGGCCGCAAGAAATTAACAAGGCAAAAATGATGTTATCCACCCGAATTACACATTCATTTAATGAATACTGTATTCTTTTTTTTGTGAATAAAATATTCACTATTTTCAGTTTTTAAACTCACTTAAATTAATCCGTCATGAGTTTCGGTACCAAACTAAAAATGCTACGCACACAATTCAAATTAGACCATGAACAAATGGCTAAACGCCTCAATGTTTCTCCACCCGTTTACAGCCGCTACGAGGCTAATAAAAAATCAATTTTGCCAGGCGATGAATTTATTCACCGGGTAGCCGGGGAATTTGATGTAACTCCGGAATGGCTTATTGCAGATGGCGACAACCATGTAATATTTGAAAGCGGCAGTATTGCATCCGGCGGCACGGGCATTGGCCAGATAGAAAATTATTACAGTGTACCCAAAGATTTTATGGATGCTTTTTTAAAGCAACAAAAAATACTGGAGAAAATGTTTACCAAATATATTTGAATTGGGTTGCCTAAAACAGCTACGTACAATTCTGAGGATGCTTTTAACCTGCAGGGAAAAAATCTAGTTTTCTTTTAAATGTAGTATTTATATTTATGGCTACCGGCTTTTGCCAATAAATTTCCTTTTAATTCCATTACTGCATTAAACTTTTAGCCAATTATGATATCTTATATACCTAACCAATAGATTTTATGTTTTTTAAAAGCCCAATTTTTAACAGTTAAAAATTTTATATGAAAAAAAATACACTATATCCTTTGCCTTAGTTTTGGCTTATTTATGGCCATAAATCCGTCTTTGGCACAGGATGAAACCTCAGCAGACTCCACCGGCTTGCCCGGGGATAATTTTAGTTTAAAAGGAGCATTGGCGCTCTTTGAAAAAGCATCTTCTCCAGAAGATTTTGAAAAATCTTTGA
>CAYRRL010000390.1:0-3444 GCA_964426665.1 uncultured Ferruginibacter sp.
GATGGCTTCCGGAAGGCATAATCGAATACAATATCCCCCGAAGCAAATGTTTGTGACAGGAAGCCAACTTTGACTCCGGTTTTTGCCCTGGCAATGATGTTGTCCAAAAAACCAGCACGGCATTCATCTTTTCCCGCAAGCCTGCTGTGGGATTTTCCATCTAATGTGTAATTGATTGGGCAAATATGCTGACCCACAACCACGATAGATTCTTTGGCAGCATCAATAATATTTTTTATTGACGCTTCCGCTGCAAATGGCGACTCGAAATAGAACGGGGCAATAAAGCCAGCGCCTTCAGTTTTGCTATTGCCGGCAAAGTTGATTTTATAATCAGAATAGGAAGCCTTGAAATCATATGCTGAAATCAATATTGAGTTATTTATGATTGCCTTAAAAAATTTCTCAGCAGTTTCAAAATGAATTGCTTCTTCATTTATCAGCAGCATGTTTTCTTCTTTTATCAAATCCCTTACTGCAAAATTTGACGATGATAAAAACACATCGCCAACCCTGTTTTTGTATTTTACAAGGATTGATTTTATATGCAAAGAGTAAGGGAGGCTCCCCCTTGAAAAAGTTTTTATTTTAGAAGACCTTATGTATTGGTGAGGAAAAAAATAAAGATGAAAGTTGGGCGCTTTTTTCAAATAATGCCGGGCAAAAATTTTCCTTGCCAAATCGTATTTAGTGGACAGGCTTTCAATTTCGCAAGTTTCCATATTTACTATTGGTTGGGCATTTTCTTTGTCATACCCTTCGATAGGTATAGTAACCACATGCACCTGTATCCCCGATTCAGCCAGCGATTCAAGCTTTTCATTAAGAAAAGAATTATTAAAAAGGTAAAAACCAACAAATACCTCAGCAATACAATCCCGGTTTTCTTCAAAGTATTGCAGCAGCTTTTCAAGCAAATAAGGGCTGCCCCCGATTGAGTAAAACTCATTTGGGCAGTTGTAATTTGCCGGCGAATCAAAGTATGGGATAAATGGCATGGCGGTTTAAATCTGTTGATAAATATTCCTTTCAGAATAAATTTTTATGCTCACATTTATTGCCGGGGCAAATTCCCGTTTATTGAACTAATATCCCATAAATATTTTAAAGAAGCAATGTTCAGTTATAGCGAATATTCTTTTTTATTTTTGGGCGCAATAATAATTATATGAAGGTAGTGTCATTTTTTGCGGGTGCCGGCGGGCTTGACCTGGGTTTTGAAAACGCAGGCTTTGATGTGGTTTGGGCAAATGAATATGACAAATCTATTTGGGAAACCTATGAATTCAATCATAAAAAAACTTTCTTAGACAAAAGAAGCATAGTTGATATTCCTTCATCAGAAGTACCGGATTGCGATGGTATTATTGGCGGGCCGCCTTGCCAAAGCTGGAGCGAAGCTGGAGCATTAAGGGGGTTAAAAGATAAACGAGGGCAATTGTTTTATGAGTTTATAAGAATACTCAATGCAAAGCGCCCTAAGTTTTTTTTGGCCGAAAATGTTTCAGGCATGTTGCTGCAACGCCATTCGCAAGCACTTGAAAACATCAAGCAATTATTTGATGAATGCGGTTATAATCTCTTCTTCACTATTGCCAATGCTGCCGATTACGGCGTGCCGCAAGACAGGCAGCGTGTTTTCTTTATTGGGTACAGAAAAGATTTGAAAATAAAATTCCAATTTCCTGAACCATTAACGCCAATGCCTCTTACGCTTAAAGATGCTATATGGGACTTAAGAAACAATGCAGTGCCTGCCGCAGAAAAAAATTATACCAAAGGAAGCAAATGCAAAGTGCCTAACCATGAATATATGACTGGCGGCTTTTCATCCATCTTTATGTCAAGAAACAGGGTAAGGGCCTGGGATGAAGTGTCATTCACTATACAGGCCGGCGGCAGGCATGCACCACTGCACCCACAAGCGCCTAAAATGATTCAGGTAGGAAAAGACGAGCGAATATTTGTAAAAGGGCAGGAAGATAAATACCGCAGGCTGAGTGTAAGGGAATGTGCAAGGGTTCAAACTTTCCCTGACGATTTTATTTTTAAATATAACCTGCTTTCTGATGGCTATAAAATGATTGGCAATGCAGTGCCTGTTGCATTGGCGCAGGCAATTGCTGCTAAAATAAAATCAGATTTATCTGCTGCAACAAATGCAGCAAGAAAGCCAGTAAAAACAAAGCTCAGCGAATTGTCTATCAAGAAAACAATGCTTGAATTGGCTGGCAGCTAGCGGTGCCGCCATCTTGTAACAGCCTTCCTGCCAAAAATTAAATAAGCAAGCAAACAACCAACGCCCAGCCCAGCCATAAGATAATACTCATAATACAATTGCTCAAAAGGGAAGGAAACAGGATAAGCGCTTTGGCTGTTTTGTACCATCGAGTCAAAGTATGATACCAATGCCCTGTAGCGAATGTAAACCGAAAACCCAATGCAACCAATCACAATGAACACTACAGAAGTTTTTTTATCGCCATCCTCCAGCCTGCCAAATTCCCATGTCAAAAAAACACAAAGCGGCATCAATGCAAAGGCAAACCCAAACAGCATTTTAATATCCCATACTTTTTCAAAATCCATCTGGTAATGCACACCTGAATTTCCCGGAAGCATAAACCCGTAAAACTTTGCAAATGAAAACATTCCCAAAAAGAAAAAAACAACGCAGAAGAAAAAGACAATAATGATTGTGTTTGGGGATTTCATAAATGCAAAATACTATTGCTGCCACAGATTCCACATATGCACACAGAAAAACTAAGCAAAAAAAATTGCCACAAAATTCACGGATCAACACAATATAAATATGTGTCAATCTGTAAAACCCGTGGCAAAAAATAATTCGTGTTTATTTGTGCGATTCGTGGTTTATACCGCTTCCGCATTCATCTGCTTCTGCACCCTCTTCCTGTCTTCTTCATTTAGTATCACTTTCCTCATACGGATGAAGTTTGGCGTAACCTCAATACACTCGTCATGCTCAATGTATTCCATGCACTCTTCAAGTGTCATCAAAGTTTTAGGGGCAATACGGGTAGCGTCATCGCTGCCGCTTGCACGGTGGTTAGTCAGTTTCTTTCCTTCCGTTGCATTTACAACAAGGTCGCCCGGCTTAATATGCTCGGCAATAATTTGCCCTGCATACACATCTTCTCCCGGATCAACAAAAAACGTTCCCCTGTCCTGTAATTTATCAATAGAATAGCCTGTAGTTTTTTCCTGGTTCTTGCTCAGCAATACGCCATTGTTACGGCCAGGGATTGGGCCTTTCCATGGTTTGTATTCTGTAAAGCGGTGGGCCATTACAGCTTCGCCGGTGGTAGCAGTCAGCATTTGCGTACGCAAACCGATCAAACCACGTGAAGGGATCTCAAATTCCAAATGCTGCATTTCGCCCTTGGTTTCCATTATCTGCATTTCACCTTTGCGGCGGCT
>CAYRRL010000391.1:0-3419 GCA_964426665.1 uncultured Ferruginibacter sp.
CCGCCAGCAGTTTCAAACAAGCCTTCTTTATCGCTCAGGGCACCAGTAAACGAGCCTTTCACATAGCCAAACATTTCGCTTGCGGCAAGCTCTTTTGATAATGTGCCGCAGTCGAGTGCCACAAAGGGCTTGTGCTTCCTTTCGCTGTGCGCATGTATTGTTTTGGCCACTACTTCTTTGCCTGTGCCGCTTTCGCCATATATAATAACGCTGTAGTTAGTTGGCGCAATAGTTTTTATCTGCTGGTGCATTTGCTGAATGGCTGCGTCTTTCCCTGCAAAAAATTGATCTTCGTTGGATGTGCTAATGCCTGTTTTTTTGGGGGTATGGCCGCTAGATGGTACAGCAGCAGGCGTTTCGCCACCAGTGCTATCTACCGCTTTGTTCACAATGTTTAAAACCTCGTCCGGCACCAGCGGCTTGGTGATGTAATCGTATGCGCCAAGCCTAATTACTTCCACCGCCATTTTTATGTCAGAATAACCTGTGATGATGATAACAGGCACATCATAGTTCAGTTGTTTTATTTCTTTCAGCACATCCACGCCTTCTTTATCGCCAAGCCGGAAATCGCATAGCACCAAATCATAACCGCCTTCCTTAAAAGCAGCTATACCTTTAGCGCCATTGCCGGCTGTTGTTGTTTCAAAACCCTTGCGCTGCAGGAACCTCGAAAGCAACTGGCACATATCTAAGTCATCGTCTATTATCAATATTTTTTTCATAAGTGTAGTGGGGAGCGGTTAAAAATACACAATCATTTTACAGGCAGCGGTTTTCTTATGCACCTTTACCCAAAAAAATAATGCCAAAAAGCAGGGGCTGAAAAAATACCATGTTTAAGGCTTTGGCGGGTTATTTGTTATTTTACAGGCAATGAACAACTCAAACCATACAGCCCTTATAGTAGATGATGAGTATGACATTTGTTTTTTGCTAAGCAGGATATTAAAGGCAAACAAACTGGATGTGCAGTTTGTGAATTCAATTGCAGAAGGAAAAATATTTCTTGAAAAGATACAACCAGGCCTGCTTTTCCTCGATAATCATTTGCCCGATGGTTTTGGGATTGATTTTATAAGCTATGTTAAAGACAAGCACCCCAATACCAAAATTTTGATGGTAACAGCGCATGATACAAGCGACGACAGGCAAAAAGCATTAAGGCTGGGCGCTGATATTTTTATTGCAAAGCCTTTTTCGGCTGCCGATATAAAAGCTGCTATCGAAAAAATTAGTGCAACATAATCCCCGCTACGGGAAAAAAAATTCTCAAATATTGGCACCTCATTTAGTTGTCGCTATGCCACGGGTATTGAAATATAAAAAATTGTGCCTTTTCCTGGTTGGCTGCTCACACTAATATTCCCCTTGTGGTTGAAAATAATATTTTGGGTATTGGCAAGCCCCAGCCCATTGCCATTTTGTTTGCTTGTAAAATACGGCTCAAACAATTTTGAAAGGGTTGTTTCGCCCATACCGGTGCCATTGTCCTCAATCTTAATAATGCAGTTGTTATTTTCCTGTGCAGTAGAAATTTTTAAAATGCCCTTTCCTTTTTCCATGGCTTCCACCGCATTGATGATAATATTCAAAAAGGCAATTTTCATTCGCTCCCTGTCAACATTAATATCCAGTATCAGGCCATAGTTTTTTTCAACTGTCATTGCCTGCAGGCCAATACGGTCGTTTGCCATTGCAAGCGCTTCATCAAGCAAGGTATTTATAGACACCCTGGAAAAATTTAGTTCAGAAAACTTTGTGCTTTGCAATAAGCCGGAAATAAGATTGTTGATTCGTTCGCTGTTTCTTTCAATTACATTAAAATAATAATCAAGCCCGCCATCCGTTGCTGCAATGTCAGCTTTAAGTTGAGATGCTGCCAGGCCTATATTAGTTAACGGGTTCCTTACCTCGTGCGCTATGGTACGGGCAATGCGCCCGGTAGCAACAAACTTTTCCATGCTCCTCATTTGCAGCAATTGTGCATTTGCTTTGTTCAATTCGTCTATCCGGCTGTTAAGCTCTTCCTGGTAGCGTTTAATTTTTTGCAGCCCTTCTTTTCTTGCTTTGTTTTCATTGGTATAGGTAACAAAACCAATAATTACCAGCACCAGCGTAAGCAACAGTGATATAACGGTAATGCTGTTGATTGTTTCAAAAATTTTTTTCAAGTCTGCGTCCCTGTGGGCCAATAGCCTTTTTTCCTCCAGTTGCATAAAGCTTACCAGGCTGCGGATTTTGTCCATCGTCTTTTTCGACTGTAGCTGTGCTGTTTTTATTTTGTAAACATTGCTTGCGCTGCCGTTTTTTGTGTGCTCCAAAAAATCGGCAAACAATGAAAACCGCATTTTGTAATTATCTTTTAATTCGCCAAGGCGCTGTTGCTGCAGCCTGCTGTCTTTGGTAAGCGAATCCACTACTTTATAGATAGAATCCACTGTTTTTTCGCTGTTAATATATGGGCGCAAAAAACTGCTGTCCTCAGTAATATAATAACCCCTTGCCCCTGTTTCTGCATCTTTCATTTTTGAAATAAAACTTTCCAGCGCAAAAATGGTTTTGTAAGTATGTTCCACCCACTCAGTCCTTTCTTTAAGCCTGCTGTTGGCCACCAGCGTAACCACATACACAAGCAACAGCAATAACAGCGATGCACTGTACCCAATGATAATGCGGCTGTCTGGTTTTACTCTCTCAAAGGCTTTTTTCATGTAATGTGTTGGTTTTATAAAGCGTGGATTGCTAGGTGGAGTTATTCAATAAATAAAAAACATGCCATAGTGCTGCCGCGGCTTTCGCAGGCGGGATAAATGTACACGGTTTGGGTGCATCGTTACCCTGTTTTATAAAGTTTAATACAAATTGCTTCAAATGATTATCTTGAAAAAGATTTGCATGGCCATTAATTTCCTGCATAATCTCAATTGAACAGTATGGGCAAAATTTTTAATGACCGGTTGAAACAAGTAATATTTATTATCCTGATTTTATTGCTTGTGGGTATTATCATTAAAGAAATTTCCGTGTATGTGCCGGGTATTCTGGGAGCGGTAACTTTATACATACTAAGCCGTGAAAATTACTTTCAGCTTATTTATAAAAAGAAATGGAAGAAGGGCCGGGCTGCTCTTATATTTATTATTTACTATGTACTGATAATTGGGCTGCCTGTTTATCTGGCTGCCACTTTAATAATGCCAAAACTCAATCCTGTCATCAACAACCCAGGAGCCACGCTTGCCACTATAAAAAATGTATTGCTTACAATACAGCAAAAAACTGGTTTCAATTTCACTTCCGAAAAATCAATTAACAATGCTGCAGGGAAAGCAACTGCGTTCCTGCCTTCGCTTTTCAGCAGTACCGCCAATATTGTTGCCAATATCGCTACTATGTTGTTCCTGTTGTATTACATG
>CAYRRL010000392.1:0-3415 GCA_964426665.1 uncultured Ferruginibacter sp.
AACATATTATAGCTGTGGTAGGCCTTCATTATTTCATCCAGCCTGGCTTTTTTGCTTTGAGCAGTGGCCTGGTTTATGAATAAAGCAATGAATAAGCATATGATCAAATACTTTTTCATATTGATTTTATTTCTCAGTAAAGTATATAAGTTGTTCGTGTGCTTCTTAAGGAAGCTCACTAAAGTTAAAGCATTTAAATTTTGTTGACGCAATGTCACTAACAGGAAGGATTGCTTTCCGCCGTGATTGGTGTTCCCGGCTAATACACAAGCCAACTCTTAAGCCTGTGAGTGCCGTGGCGTGGTCTTAGACCAGCCGGGGCGTTCGCAAAAAGAAAAGGTTTTTTGAGGAGACAGGAACACCAACCACGGCGAAAAGAAACAGTTTCATTTGTAGGTTAAAATTAGCACACAACGTCGAGCATTGCCGCAGGCTGGGCATTTGATGCTGTGTCCGCCGGGTGCTGATGCTTATTAAAGAACGTAAACTTTATTGATAACACCAAACCAAGCCTGCGGCACTTTTTTGCGTAGCCCGCAGGCGATGAAGTTGATCGGTCAAGCCGATGACAAATGATTGGTAGCGAAATAATGCTGAAAATATAGCTGTCCGCCCAGCTTGCGGCAATGCTTTTGTTGTGGCCTCGTTGTACCAATGCTAATCATTTTCCGTCTGGTTGCTTAATAGGCATTGTGGTATTTCTATATAATAATTGTTTGAAATGTTTGAGAAAATAAATATAAATTCGTAATGTCTTTTAAGTTCTACTCTTTATGCCCTAAATATTACCAAATGAGAAAAGTATTTGTTTGTTTAGTGTTTTTTTTATTAAGTCATAGCAGCTATTGTCAATGGTTTTTGGGTTATTCAGAAGAAGAAGTAATGGAAGCTTCCCAGAAAACTGGAGGGTTTAAGCAAAGAAAATTAACTGATAACAATGGAACATTGCATGTACTCTGGGATGTTCTTGATCCACATGCAACATTTGATGCTATAATACAGGATGGGTTTGTTACTTCGCTTTTTATCATACCACAGAATCAAGCATCAAGGGATCAATGGTATTTTGTAGTTGATCGTGATTATTATAAAGTATCTCCTGGAACTTGGAAAGGTTATCAAAAAAACAAGGAGTTTTATATTCAATACTTTAAAATGCCCGATGGAATGATGGCATTCAGAATAGGGAAAAGCCCACTCTAAAACATTAGTAATCCGTATTAAAAGTTACAAATTATGCAATTATCTTATCAAGATGAATTTGAACAGCGGTATCAAAAAGTACTAGCAGCTATTCCTATTGAAAAAAGAGAACAATTTTCTCTTTCTTGGGCAACTACAGATTCTGAATTCGGAGAACCGTTGATACCAGTGGGGATTTTATTGGAACTTAATGAAGAAAAATTAAATGAACTTAAAGCGCTTTACCAAAAATTTCAATAATTCTGCGAATAGAAAATTTTTCACAATAGAAAGTTAAGCGATTTTCAATGTACCAACAATGCCATTTTACAATGGGCCACAACGTTCAAGTATTTGCGATGGCAGGGTATTCATTGAACGTCCAGCCTGAACAAATGCCTTATTAAAAATATTTTGTTGAAAATAACATTTGCAGCTTAATTATTAACGTCAAGCCTGAACTGTTGCCGAGTAAAGATTTGACCCGTCCTGAAAAAAGTTGACTGTTTTAGTTAATAAATCCTGTTATTGGTTGACTAAGATAAATCATCCTGAATAAGGTTGATTAAAAAAGTTTTTGCGGTGCGTTGGCAAAAAATAGTTGCGTAGCCCCGACAGCTAAAGCAACTATTTTTTGTGCGCTGGCCAGTCAGGTTGCTGTTGCCATTGATTTTGTTTTAGTGTTGTTTTGATAATAGTTTTTCCATCTTCTTATCTGAGGGCCTTGCTGTTTGTGCACTGCATCGGGTATCTGCCAGTTGAGGCTGCTGTGCCTTCGTTTGTAATTGTAAATGGTGATGCACCGGGCAATGTGTATGGAAGCAATATCAATGTTATCATAATACCTGCTGATGAGTTCTGTTTTTAAAATACCATTCACTCTTTCTGCTATGGCATTTTCATAGGGGTCTCCGTTTTGTGTCATGCTGATGTGTGCATGGTGCTGTTGCAATAATTGTACATAAGCCGTGCTGCAATATTGTATGCCACGGTCGCTGTGATGAATAACGATTGTTTCAGGTGGTTTTTGAGCCAGAGCTTTTTTTAAAGCCAGCGTGGCGCTGCTAACCTTCATATCATCGCTAACATGAAAGCCAACAATTTTCCGGCTGTAGGCATCGGTGATTAAAAACAAATAGGCAAACCTGTTTTTAAGTGGTATGTAAGTAATATCGGCCACCCACAGCTCGTGAGCTTTCAGTGGCGTAAAATCCTTTGCCATATTGGGATATCGGTAAAAGTGGTGTTTGCTGTTGGTGGTGTGCACACTGCGTTTTATTCTTCTCACCAATAGTTTGTTTGTTCTCAGTAAATCAAAAAAATGGTCTCTTCCCATGCAGATGTTGTGTTCTTTAAAGAATGGCTGCAGCTCAACAAATAATTTTCTGCCACCGCAACGTGGCTGGTATTTTCTAATTAAATCAATCTGCTGCAGTATCAACTGCTCGTTGTACAGTTGTGCTACTTTCTTTTTTTGTTTTTTATGATAAGCCTGTGGCGAATAACCCAGCAGCCGGCAAATCTGTTGCAGGCTGAAAGTTTGATTTACCTTTTTTATTTCTCGGACTGTTGGGTGCCAGGCTTTTTTCTTATCTGAATATCTAATTGCTTTTCTGCAATGTTGATCATTGTGTCCAGAGCATCAGCCCGAAGAGTTTGCCACTGCAGTTGTTTTTGTAGTGCCGCAATTTTTTGCTGCAGTGCTTCGGCAGATTGCTGATTGGTTGAGGTTGATTTTTTTGGTGAGCTGTTCATGCTGCTGGTGGAATAAGATTGTTGCTTTTGTGTGGGCGGCAAGTTATGAATTCCCTGGTGGATAAGCACCCATTTGCAGATGGTGGTCCGGCTGATGCCATACTTGGCGGCCAGTTTTCTAAAGCCGCACCCCTGAGTTAAATACTCCTGGATGATTTGATTTTTTAAGTCCATTTTGGTTGATTTTGTAGTCAACCTTTTGCCGCCGTTGGTATTTCTTTTCGCAAGTCCGCTCCCACTCCCTTGAGTGCCGTCGTCTGGTCTCCGACCAACGACGCAAGTAATTTTAATGCTTCTTCCCGTTTTATAACTTGTGCATTATTCGGAAAATTAAAATCAGGTTTATGTTTCCCCGTTGGTCTCACTTCGACTTCCCTCAGTACCCGGACGGGGCAATGCGTTATTTTTCAGCCGTTATCCCCCTCTCCGCCGTTGTTGGTCGCCTGACCAACAACAAACAGCATGATTATTTAAGAAT
>CAYRRL010000393.1:0-3415 GCA_964426665.1 uncultured Ferruginibacter sp.
CAATTGGTGGATGCTTTGTTGAAAAACCGGGTGCTTAAAATTTGGCGACAGTTCATTCATAGGTATTAATACAAACCGGCGGTTTTGTATTTCAGGGTGCGGCACTATAAGGTTAGGCGCTTTAATAATATCCTTATTAAAAAAAAGTATATCAATGTCAATAACCCTTGGCGCATTTTTTACTGTTCTCACCCTGCCCATTTCTTTTTCTATTGCAAGTATTGATTTGATTGTTGCTTCGGAAGTAAGTTTTGTTCCCACCACCACTACCTGGTTTAAAAAATCAGGCTGGTTTGTATTGCCCCATGCGGCTGTTTTGTATACCGACGATTGGCGCAGCAGCCTGCCGGTATTTTTTTTAATGAGTTTGATGGCCTGAGCAAGCTGTTGCCGGCTGTTGCCCATATTGCTGCCAAGCAGGAGATAGGTTTTATTCATTGGATCCAAAAGTAATTTTAATTTTTTTTCCGATAGTTTTGCCACTTAAATTTTTAAGAATGGCGGCATACAGCCAGGCAAAAGCTACATGGGCAATTACACGGGCAAGCTTAAAAGCAATGTTCCGAAGCCCACAGTCTGTTTTCTTTAGTATTTTTTTCCCGATTGTACTAATTGTGATTTTTGGCGCATTGAGCGGCGGCGGCTCTTTCAGTACTGATATTGCTTTTGATAAAAATTCTGATACTGCCAATATAGTTTACTTGTCGCTGAAAAATAGCCGCCTGTTAAATGAAAGAACAGCAAGCCAGGATTCGCTGAACGAGATGATGAAGAAAGGCCAGATAACTGCTTTGATACTGGTGGAGAAAGCATATAAACAGGGCGAAAAAGAACATTATGCAGTGCATGTAACATCTTCTTCGGCCAACCAGAGGGAAATGCCTTCTTTAATGTCGGTAATAGATGGCGAACTGGCAAAGCTTGATAAAGCCAATGTGCAAAATAATTCTGTTGCAAGCGTTATTCCGCACAGAGTAGAAGGCAGGGAGTACAAACTGATTGATTTTTACCTCCCGGGCATGATTGGTTTTTCCATGATTGGCTCTGCAGTGTTTGGCGTTGCTTTTTTGTTTTTTAATTTAAGGGAAACGCTTGTGCTTAAAAGGCTGTATGCTTCACCGGTAAAAAGGTTGAATATCATTTTTGCAGAGACATTTGCACGGGTGATTTTTCAGATAGTAACGGTGGTGGTATTGATTTTGTTCGGCAGTTTTTTTTACGATTTTACCCTTGCTCATGGTTTTATAACATTTATTGAAATGCTTGTTGTTTGCCTCCTTGCCCTGCTTGTTTTCATGGGGGCTGGTTTTGTTATCAGCAGCGTGTCAAAAAACCAGAATGTTATCCCAATCTATTCTAACCTTTTCATGTTCCCCCAATATTTTTTATCAGGCACATTTTTCCCCAAAGGGGCTTTGCCTAAAAGCATACAGTGGCTGGTGGAAGCACTGCCATTAACCGCCCTGAACGATGCATTAAGGAAAATTTCTTTTGAAGGCGCCGGCCTGTTGGCTGCAGGGAAGCAAATGGGTATTTTATTTATATGGGGCGTAATTGTTTATTTAATAGCAGGCAAAGTTTTTAAATGGGAATAACATGCGTTTTGCAAAAGCATTTTTAGTTGGCGTTACAGGGCTGTTCATTTTTATTACGCTGCTTTCGCTGCTGATAACTTCACGCCCTAAAGTATCAAGAACCGTTTTTGTAAACACCGGTTCAAAAGAAAAATTAATGGCGCAGGTTGGGGATTTTGCCAACTGGAAAAACTGGCACCCTGTTTTTAAGCCAGGTTCTGCAAAGGTTTCTTTTGGAAAAACCACAGCGGGCGTGGGCGGAAACTGTGAAATTGTATATAATAACAAAGCCACAAAACTTGCCATTACTAAAGTTGATTCAAATGCCATTTCGTTTAATATAAAGCAGGATGGCGAAAACGATATCAGCAACCAAATATTCATCACCTCAATGCAGCAAACAAGGGTTGACTGGGTTGCCACCACACACCTGCATTGGTACCCCTGGGAAAAATTTTACGCCATCTTTATCGACAAGCTTACTGGGCCTGGTTACGAAACGGCACTGAACGGCCTGAAGCAATTTGCAGAATCCCACTAAGCGCATCTTTTTTCTTCCCAGTGCAACGGTTACCTTTAAACCATTGTCAGCATCATCATACCAATGGATTACAAGCAACTTGTAAAAGACTGCGTAAGGCAAAAACCCATAGCACAGGAAGAGCTGTACAGGCATTTTGCGCCTGTTATGCTTGGGGTTTGCTACCGCTACACAAAGTCGCTGCATGATGCCGAGGATGTGCTGCAGGAAGGTTTTGTAAAAGTGTTTATGCACATAAGCGATTATAATTCCACAGGTGAGCTTGGGGCATGGATAAGAAAGATAATGGTAAACACGGCATTGAATTATTTAAAGAAAAATAAAAAGTACCGCACCGAAATGGTTTTTGCAGAAGCGCCGCTGCACCCTGTTACAGATTTAAACCCACAGGTAGATTTGGATGCCAAACAACTGGCCGAATTGATAAGGCAACTGCCAACAGGTTTTCAAACCATATTTAATTTATACGCAATCGAGGGATTTACGCATGTAGAGATAGGGCAGATGCTGGGCATAAGCGAAGGCACATCCAAATCGCAGTACGCAAGGGCAAGGTATTTATTAATGGAATGGATAGAAAAGTATTCGTCATCTTCTAAACAACAGCACTATGCAGGAAAATGAATTTGAGAAAAAACTGCAGCAAAAGATGGAAGCATTGCAGGTGCAGCCGGATGAAGCTGTGTGGCAAAATGTGAAAGCGCAGGTAGCACAAAAAAAACGCAGAAGAAAGTTTGCATTTGCTTTTTTATCTTTTTTTGTAATAGCATCAGCATTGTTGGTTGCTGATTCGTACAACTTGTTTGATATAAAGCAGCCCGCATCTCTTGCAGAGAGTAAAAATGAACCTCGCCAATCAGGAGGGAAGGAAAATACGGTGCCACCAGCGGCAGCAACTGCATCCGACCCAAATGCAGCAGGTGCAAATTTTAATGAGCAGGAAAATATAACGATAAACAAAAAAAATGCAGCCAATAATCATGCACAAAAAAAAGGCAAGCCAATAAGCGGTAATGCAATCGCTGCAAACTACTTAACACAAGCAAGCGCAATTACTGAAAGAAAGCAAAATTTAAAAGTAAGAGCAAACACAAAGCAAATGCTTAAAACAACTGTGGCAAATGCACAGCCGGAAGATGAAACAGAAAAAAAAGATATTGCTATGGCTGAACAAGCACCATCAGCAATTAAAGAAAATAACCCGCCACCAGTAGTTGAACAAAAGAATGATAATGAAAACAACATTGCTGAAGCGGAACAAACAATGGCAAAAGAAACCAAACTTACTGAAGCGATAAAT
>CAYRRL010000394.1:0-3369 GCA_964426665.1 uncultured Ferruginibacter sp.
TTGGTTTTTTAAAAGATTACCGCCGCATGAATGTTGCCATTACAAGGGCAAAGGAACAACTGTTTGTTATTGGCGACAGCGCAACTATTGGCGCTGATAATTTTTACAACGCATTCCTGGCTTATATCGAACAAAACGGCACTTATAAAACAGTGTGGGAATTTGAATTGTAATACCGGTCGGTGCCGCAGGCCAGACCGGCACAATCATAAACCAAATGGGCATCCAGGCTTCAATACAAACTTTTCATTTCGCTAACACAAGTGTGGAAGCATTTATCCCATCGCTGCAATGGGTACAGGAAGTGTATGAGCATAATGCTGGTGCACCAACACCCTATTGGGCGCAAATATGGCCTGCCGCCAAAGCCCTTTGCCAGATGATAGCATCAGAACCAGTGTTGGTAAAAGATAAAGCCGTATTGGAATTAGCTGCTGGTTTGGGCCTGCCATCGCTGTTAGCAGCGCAATTTGCAAAAGAAGTAACAGCAAGCGATTATATGCCAGAAGCTGTAGCATTGATGAAACAATCTGCCCATCACAACAAACTTACCAATATGCAATGCCGGGTGATAGACTGGAACAGGCTGGATAAAAAATTATGCCCTGATGTGTTGCTGTTAAGCGACATCAACTATAGCCCTGCCAGTTTTGAAACATTGTACAAAGCCATTTCAAATTTTATACAACAGGGAACAACAGTTTTGTTAAGCA
The DNA here is from genome assembly GCA_964426665.1 of uncultured Ferruginibacter sp. Classification (GTDB taxonomy): domain Bacteria; phylum Bacteroidota; class Bacteroidia; order Chitinophagales; family Chitinophagaceae; genus Ferruginibacter. Next base: position 714 of record CAYRRL010000394.1, read on the forward strand.
CACCGCAGCGGCTGATGGCAAAACCATTTATGGAACGGCTGCAGCCATGGCAGCGCAAAGCGTATAACACAGAAGTAAAACATAACAGCAAAACCGTTTTTGCAAGCGTATGGCTGCTAAGTAAAAATGAAATATAGTTAGCCCGCCTATTTAGCTATCCAGATATTATTTATGTAGTTCATATCCGGGAAAGATTTATCCGGGTCAATTACCAGTTTCGTTATTTTCTCAGTTGTTGGCAATTTAATTTTAAACGAAGCAGTGTTGTTCCAAATTTCAACAGGGAATTTCATTCTTTCTTTTTTGCCGCTCTCTGTTTCGTATTGCAATACCAGCGGCATGGCCATCTGGTCAAGGTTGGCCACAGTTACATAAGCACCATACTCAGGGCTGTTGTTTGCATACACCACAGAAAGTACAGTTTGGTCCAGCCGGTAATTTTCAATAAACCATGCTTTCCAAAACCAGCTTAAACTTTCCCCTGTGCCATTGTCCATCGCCCTGAAAAAATCCCATGGCGTTGGGTGCTTGAAGGCCCATTTTTCTATGTATTGCCTAAAAGCGTAGTCAAACCTTTTTTCGCCCACTATTTCATCCCTCAACAGGTTGAGGCCGGCGGCAGGCTTGTAATACAGGGTTTTTCCAATATTCATTTCCCTCATGCCGTCAGGTGTCGATAAAATCGGTTCTGTGCCATCGCCAAACAAATAGCCGCTTAAGCCTGTCATTTCCCTTGCTTGTTTTTTGTATTCACCTTTATTAAAATCATCATCAGACAGCGAATTGATAAAAGAATTAAAGCCTTCGTCCATCCATCCATACTTTCTTTCATTGCTGCCAACAATCATAGGGAACCATGTATGGCCAAACTCATGGTCGGTAACACCAAACAAACCACTGCCTGCAGCAGTGTACGGGCAAAAAACAATACCAGGGTATTCCATGCCGTTAACATGGCTCGCCACGTTTACAGCCACCGGGTATGGGTATTCAAGCCAGCGCCTGCTGTAGTTTTCAATACTGCCCTTTGCATATTCTGTGCTGCGGCCCCAGCTTTTGCTGCTCTTGCTTTCCACGGGGTAAGCGCTAAGGGCCAGCGCTGTTTTGCCCGATGGCAAATTTATTTTTGCGCCATCCAGCATAAATGCACGGGATGATGCCCAGGCCACGTCACGGGTATTAGCCATTTTAAAATGCCAGCTCTTCCAGCCATCCGTACGGGGCGCATTCAATACATCTTTGTCTGTGCGGATGATAACTGTTTTATCGCTCTTCTTCGCCTCCTCCAGGCGCTGCACCTGTTCAGGCGTAAATACTTCCGTTGGGTTTTGCAATTCGCCGCTGGCCACCACCACATGCCCCGCAGGCGCTTTAATGGTAAAATCAAAATCGCCATACTCATTGTAAAATTCGCCTGCTCCCAAATACGGCAAGGTGTTCCAGCCCTCTGTATCGTCATACACACACATAATGGGGTACCACTGTGCGATAGTATAGATGTTCCCATTCGTTGTTGGCTGTATGCCAAAGCGGTCTGCCCCGTCAGCGGGTATTTTAAACGAATAATCAATTTGTATTTTCACTGCATCGCCATTGGGCTTTATTGCATCCTTCAAATGTAGCTGCATCCTTGTGTCCGTTATTGTATAATCAGCAGCGCTGCCATTTAATTTTACCGAGCTGATAGTAAAGCCGCCTTCCACCGAAGAGGTAACATCCCCATAACGGCTGGCGCCCTGTGCAGGCAGGCGCTTAAAGCCACGGCTTTCCTTATTAAATAAATTTTGGTTAAGGTATAGCCATAAATAAGCAAGGCTGTGGGGGCTGTTGTTCTTATACGTTATCGCAACAGATGCAGTTATTTCATCCGCAGCATCGTTTAGTGTGGCGGTTATAATATAGTCTGCTTTGTTTTGCCAGTAGGCAGGGCCAGGCGAACCATCAGCGCTTCTTGTGCTGTTATTGGCTGGCGGGTAAAAAAAAGGCCCAAACAAATCATGCGGATAATAATTAGTGGCAAACGAATCTGCCTGTTGGGAAAAAGAAGGCGCTGCACAGGCAAATAGCAAGCAGGCGCCAAACATTTTTTTAATCATAGAATATAATTTGCCGCCGAAGATAAGGCAATAGGCAGTTTGCAAAAATGGATTTTGTAGGGATGGTTTAGGCAACACAACATTTGCTAATCCCTCACACAACGTACAGAACATGCGGACTGCGTCTTTGTTAAATCCCCCTGGTAAACAGAGGCGATGCTGGTGGAGAGAATATAAGTATAAGCATTTATGCTGCCGCCGTTAGAACTGGAAGTGGTGCCTGTCCACCATGTGCCATTTCGTTTAAGGTCGCCGTAAGATGGGCCAAAATCATCCCTTTGTCCTCCCGGCAGCCCCGTAAAACCACTATTGTTGTTAGCGCCGGCATTGGGGCTTAAAAAATGTGTGGTGCCGGCCTCTTTCATTGCTGCCCCTGCCAATACAGCACCACCAAGATTATTGATTAATTTTCTCCACTCTAAATCAGTAGGCAAATGCCAGCCGGGTGGCGCAGCAGTTAAAGCCCTCCTCCAGCTATATAAACGCCCATATTCAGCACAGATTGCTGAACTATCATTATAACACCATGAGGAATCCGCCGGCACATAATTAAGGTTCTT
>CAYRRL010000395.1:0-3367 GCA_964426665.1 uncultured Ferruginibacter sp.
CAATTGTTACACTGGCGTTTGTTACCCTTTGTACCACTGCTTTCATTTGTTAAAGATAATGCTGGAAAAAAATAAGAAGCAAGCAAATAAGCAATAAGAAATTTGGAAGGAGAAAGTTTTATCTGTGCCAATCCGTGCAATCTGTGGCAAACCCATTCGTGTTATTCGGGGCTTCCTCCCTTTACTACAATTTCTTTCAATTTTTTGTAAATTTATATCCACAAAAAGTGCAAAACTCACGAAATCCCCTGCCTGTGGGGGCCTTCAATTTTTGCACATTCTTTTTCCACAACTGTTAATATTTAGCCATTAGTAAAACCATTGCCAACAGATATTTTCGTTGCCTTGTTGCAAAAGAAGTAACAATTAAATAATAACTGATAAAGCCATATTTTACTAACCTGCTAACCACAAACAGCTATGCCGAAAAAAAACCAAACACCCCAACCGCTGCAGTTCTCACGGCAGTTTACAAAAGAAGGCGTATCGCCTTACGACATGTTCGAGTACGATTACCGTACCAGTATAATTAAAGACCCGAGCGGCAAAGTGGTATTCCAAATGGATAATGTGGAAGTGCCAAAGCAGTGGAGCCAGATAGCAACTGATATTCTTGCACAAAAATATTTTCGTAAAGCAGGTGTGCCGCAAGCAGATGGCACAACAGGAAGGGAAACAACTGTAAAGCAGGTTGCCCACCGTATGGCTTATTGCTGGAGAGTGTGGGGCGAACAATATGGCTACTTTGCTTCTGAAAAAGATGCACAGGTTTTTTATGAAGAATTGGTGTATTCAATTTTGAACCAGGCTTGTGTGCCAAACAGCCCGCAATGGTTCAATACAGGCTTGCATGCCGTTTATGGAATTACAGGCAAGCCACAAGGCCACTATTACGTTGACCAAAATGATGGCCAACTGAAAAAATCACAAAATGCTTACGAGCGCCCCCAGCCCCATGCTTGCTTTATTTTGAGTGTGGATGATGATTTGGTAAACGAAGGCGGCATCATGGATTTGTGGGTGAGGGAAGCAAGGATATTCAAATATGGAAGCGGCGTTGGCACCAACTTCAGCAACATACGTGGCGAAGGCGAAAAACTAAGCGGCGGCGGCACCTCAAGCGGCTTAATGAGCTTTTTGAAAATTGGCGACAGGGCTGCCGGTGCTATTAAAAGCGGCGGCACTACAAGGCGTGCCGCTAAAATGGTTTGCCTCGATTTGGACCATCCTGAAATTGAGCAATTCGTAAACTGGAAAGTAGAAGAAGAAAACAAAGTAGCTGCTTTAATTGCTGCAGGGTATGCAAGCGATTATGAAGGAGAAGCATACCGCACAGTAAGCGGGCAAAACAGCAACAATTCGGTTCGTATCCCCAACGAATTTTTTAAAGTATTGGATGCTGATGGCGATTGGGAACTGAAAGCAAGAAGCGATGGCCGTGTAATGAAAACGGTGAAAGCAAGAAAGCTTTGGAAAGACATTACTTACGCTGCATGGAAATGTGCTGACCCAGGAACCCAATACGATACTACTATCAACGAATGGCATACCTGCCCCGAGGGCGGCCCAATCCGTGCAAGCAACCCTTGCAGCGAATATATGTTCCTTGACAATACCGCCTGCAACCTTGCATCTGTAAACCTTCGCCGTTTCTTTGAAGAAAGCGACAATAGTTTTGATGTAAAAGGGTTTGAATACACTTGCCGTTTGTGGACAGTTGTGCTGGAAATATCTGTATTGATGGCGCAATTCCCTTCTAAAGAAGTAGCACAATTATCTTATGATTACAGGACGCTTGGCTTGGGCTACGCAAATCTTGGCAGCATGCTGATGGTAAGTGGCATTCCTTACGATAGCGAACAAGCCCGTGGCATTGCCGGCGCCATCACAGCTATCATGACGGGTGTTTCTTACAAAACATCCGCAGAGATGGCTGCATTCCTTGGCGCATTTGATAAATACGAAGCAAACAAAAAACACATGCTCCGTGTAATGCACAACCACCGGGCTGCTGCGTATGATGCACAGGATGCATATGAAGGATTGGAAATAAAACCACAAGGCATCAATGCAAAATATTGCCCTGACTATTTATTGAAAGCTGCAACCAAAGCATGGGACGACGCAGTACAGTTAGGAGAAAAATATGGCTACCGCAATGCACAAACAACCGTGATAGCGCCAACGGGCACTATTGGTTTAGTAATGGACTGCGATACTACAGGCGTGGAACCAGATTTTGCTTTAGTGAAGTTTAAAAAATTGAGCGGCGGCGGTTATTTCAAAATCATCAACCAAAGCGTGCCTGCTGCCTTGCGTAATTTGAAGTACAAAGAGCATGAAATTGATGCAATTGTTAACTACGCCAAAGGGCATGCAACTTTAGAAGGCGCTCCTTATATCAATACGGCTACATTAATTGCTAAAGGGTTTACACAGGATGAATTGGATAAAGTAGAAGCATCTTTGGGCAGCGCCTTTGAAATTGGCTTTGTATTCAACGTTTATACTTTTGGCGAAGCCGTTTTGCAGCGCCTTGGGTTTAAGCCAGAACAATACCTGGATTTTGGATGGAGCCTGCTGGAAGCTTTAGGCTTTACAGATGAACAAATAGAAGCAGCCAACACATATGTATGCGGCACTATGACGGTTGAAGGCGCCCCTTATTTGAAGGAAGAACATTTACCGGTATTTGATTGTGCCAATAAATGCGGGCAAAAAGGCGAACGCTACATCCATGCACATGGCCACATCCGCATGATGGCTGCTGCACAGCCTTTCCTGAGCGGCGCTATTTCAAAAACTATCAACCTGCCAAACGAAGCAACAGTTGAAGAAATTGCAGATTGCTACCACTTAAGCTGGGAACTTGGCCTGAAAGCAAATGCACTGTACCGTGATGGTTCTAAACTAAGCCAGCCATTAAGCAATAAATCTGACAAGAAAAAGAAAACCGCCGGCGAAAAAGAGGAAGCTGCTGCAGAAGAGCCAACAAACGAGAAACAAGAAACAGCCCCTCAAATAGTTGACATGAGCAAGCTGACGATTGACGATTTGCTGGAAGAAGTAAGCAAGCGTGTGCAAAACAGCCCTGATACAGTATTGAAAGGCAAGCTGGCAAAAATTGTTGAACGCAAAACATTGCCAGCAAAACGCCGTGGCTTTACGCAAAAAGCAAAGATCAACGGGCAGGCATTGTTTCTACGTACGGGCGAATACAGCGATGGGACAGTTGGTGAAATTTTCATCGATATGGCGAAAGAGGGAGCAACTGTACGCAGTATGCTCAACTGTTTTGCGATTGCCATCTCTATTGGTTTGCAATATGGTGTTCCGTTAGAAGAGTTTGTTGAGAAGTTTGTATTCA
>CAYRRL010000396.1:0-3357 GCA_964426665.1 uncultured Ferruginibacter sp.
AAAGGGATTACCTGCGTGGCTTTGGCTATCAGGGTGGCGCTTACCGCGGCAGGGGATTGGATATTGCAGAGTTTACTATCGGAGCCGATTTGAAAGATGCATTAAGCGAACCTGGCCCGTGGAAAATGGGCATGATGGGTTTTGGTGAAATATTGCCCGACCACAGCAATAAAATAACGCTTGACAAAAACAAAAAGGACAAATGGGGCCTGCCTGTTTTATCGTTTGATGTGGAAATGAAAGAGAACGAAATGAAAATGCGCAAAGACATTCCCACTGAGGCGGTAGCAATGCTGGAAGCAATGGGTGCAAAAAATATTAAGACGTTTGATTATGGCTATGCATTTGGCATGGGTATCCATGAAATGGGCACGGCACGCATGGGGCGTGACCCAAAAACAAGTGTGCTGAACGGCCACAACCAGGTGTGGGATGCGCCTAACGTATTTGTAACTGATGGCGCCTGCATGACAAGTGCAAGCTGTGTAAACCCATCTCTCACTTATATGGCGTTAACTGCCAGGGCAGTTGATTTTGCTGTAGGCGAGTTGAAAAAAGGCAATCTGTAAAGTAGTGATTGTTGCCAGCGCTAAGTTTTTACTGCTGGAAATATTCACCAATAACAAATAACTAATAACAAATTAACCATGGAAAGAAGAGAACTTCTAAAACAAATAGCGATACTAACCGGTGGCGCATTTATCGGTGGGGAACTGTTTTTAACAGGCTGCAAAAGCGGCGCAAAGCTGGAAGCAGGTTTTACACCGGCAACCATTTCTCTGCTGGATGAAGTAGGCGAAACAATAATACCTGCCACTAAAACACCCGGCGCTAAGGCAGCCCAGGTTGGCGAATTGATGAAAACAATTGTTACAGATTGTTATACTCAAAATGAACAAACCGCTTTTACAAAAGGCATGGTGCAACTAGATGATGCCTGCAATAAGATGCATGGAAAGGGCTTTATGGAATGCGACGCAAAGCAGCGGCATGACCTTTTGGTAAGCCTTGAAAAAGAAGCCAAAACCTTTGATGAAACAGTAAATAAAGAAAATGAGGGCAAAAAAGACGAAGACAAAAAGCCACCGCATTATTATACCATGATGAAGCAACTGACTTTGTTTGGGTTCTTTACTTCTAAAACAGGCGCTACAGAAACGCTGCGCCATGTGGCGGTACCGGGTAAGTATGATGGTGCTTTGCCTTACAAAAAAGGCGACAGGGCATGGGCTGAATAATTCGTAACACTAAAACATATATTTATGAACCGCAGGAAATTTTTATTGAATACAGGCATTACCGCTGCCGGCATTATGGCGGGATGCGATATGAAAGCTGCAGCCAAAACACATAAAGATCATTTAATCGGCATTCAATTATTTTCTTTAAGGGACGAATTGAAAGAAGGGCTGGATAAAGTGCTCGAAAAAATTGCTTCAGCAGGCTATGGCAGCGTGGAAATGTTTGGCTTTAGCAACGATGGGGATTTCTTTAAAAACAAACCCTCTCAGGTTGCAGAGATGCTGAAAAAACATAAGCTTGTTTCCCCAAGCGGCCATTATATGCTCGATTTGTTTGACAATAATGGCCAGCAGGTTGTTGATGCAGCTTTGGCTCTTGGCCACAAATATGTAGTGATACCGTGGTTTCCGCCGGAGCAAAGAAGCAAGCTTGATGACTACAAAGGCATTGTGGAAAGAATAAATAAAGCAGCATTGCTTTGCAAGGAAAACAAACTCAGGATGGCCTACCACAACCATGAGTTTGAGTTTATAAAATACGAAGGCGGCGTATCTGGCTATGATATTATTATGAAGGAATGCGACAAAAACCTTGTTGACCTTGAACTTGATTTGTATTGGGTAAAATATGCGAAAGAAGACCCTATAGAAATATTTAAGAGGGATCCAGGCAGGTTTAAAATGTGGCATGTAAAAGATATGCTGGGGGATGACAAGCATACGCAAACTGAAGTAGGCTCAGGCATTGTTGATTTCGGCACTGTATTTAAAAATGCAGAATTATCAGGCATGGAATATTTTTATGTGGAGCAGGAAAACCTGCCAGTGCCCGGGGACGCAAACATTAAGAAGAGCTTTGATTATGTAAAAGGGAAATTGCTCCCGTTGCTTAAATAAAAAATTAAAAACGAGTTAATAAAAAATGTGGCGTAAGCCACATTTTTTATTAACTCCCGACTGTGAAAAAGCTTAATCAACAGTATGATGCAAATGAGGAACTTGCTAAGTTGATTGGAGTGGAAGGGAAAATGCATGGTTCTCTTCAGGGTTAAATAATTTTGAATACACAAAAAAAGCCTCCAGTGAAAGGAGGCTTTTTTGTGCAGGAATGTTTTTATCTATTCTTCCGGGAGCAATATAGCAGTATAAACATTTTCACGGGTATAATACTTATTGGCAATAGCAATAAGTTTTTCCGGTGTTATTGCATTAATGCGTTCATCGTAGCTGAGCGCCCTTTCAGGGGAATAGCCATTTTTTTCAGCGTCCTGCATAACGCCAATCCAAAAGTTATTTGTTTTTACCCTTACTTTATTGCGTTCAATTAAAGGTTTGCGTGCCTTTGCCAAATCTTCATCCGTAATGCCGCCCGCTTTTTTTACCGATTCAATTATCCTCCAGAATGCTTCGTCTACTTTAGTTACATTTTCCGGGCCGCAGGGCAAGTTGGAACGAAGCATGTACATTTCATTTGGTATTTTTTGCAATGTGCCGCCAATGCCACCCCCATAAATGGCGCTCATAGCTTCACGGATGGTGTCAATAATTTTGTTGTTAATTATTTCGTTCAGCATATTTAACTGAAAGGCATCGTCAATATCATATTTTGAATTGTTGAAAATATAATGCGCCAGCATGCTTTTCTTTTCCTTTCCCTTTTTATAGGTAAATGTGTTTAGCCCGGGGCGTGGCACCATTTTTAAATCTTTGTATTGTGTGTTGATTTCGCCGCCGGGAATGGAAGCGATATATTTTTCAATCAACGGTTTTACTATATCTGGTTTTACATTGCCTGCAAAAAAGAAATGCATGCCATTCATATTGCCAAGCCTTTGTTTATAATAATCGATGGCATGGGCAATATTGATATTGTCAAAATCTTCCGGCACTGCACTCACATGCGCTCTTGGATGGTTCTGGTACAAATCGCCCATTACTTTTTCCATGAATGAAAACTGCGGGTTTTGCATCATCAGTTCCAATTGCTGTTTTTCCCGGCTTTTGTACGATGCAAAAGCTGTTTCGTCTTTTCTTGGCGCAGTGCATTTAAGGTAAAGCAATTCAAACATGGTTTCAATGTCTTTTACATTGCTGCTGGCCATTATGTATTCTGCAT
>CAYRRL010000397.1:0-1746 GCA_964426665.1 uncultured Ferruginibacter sp.
ACTTCCGTGAAACCCCGGCGCAGAAAAGAGACACGAAAACTTATAATCACGCCTTTCATTTTTTGCTTTCAAAAAACCATTGCCAAACCAGCTAAAGCTTTTCTTATTCAAGATGTGAAGGCGAAATACTTTAAAGTGCCTTTATGGCCTGGCTCCACACAAGCGTAAAGTAATTTAAAATGGCGTTGTGGAAACCCCGGCAGAACGGGAAAACTACAATGGGAACAAAATTAATTGAACATTTTTTCACTTTTCATTATTACGCAATGTTTGGGTGTTTAATTTTTTTATACGGTTTAAACCCATGAGTACAACAAACAAATAATCAGGCATTCAACATACCTGGCGATTTCTTTACGTTTCAGTTACCACTTATTACAATTCACGGCTAAAAAAAAACAACCGGGGAACTGCCAGCCACCTATTGTAAAACCAATCATACTGCCTATTGTTTATAATCTTATACTTCAAAAAATTAAAACTTGTCATTATGCAAACGAAAAAAAACTATTTAAGAAACGCCATCAGGGCTTTTGGAACCCTCGTGGTGGCAGCTGTTTTATTTACAGCCTGTTCAAAAAAAGACAACCTGGCCGGCACACAAAGCCCGGCCGAGGATGAAATTTCCCTTGTAAATGAAGCAAGGGCTCTTGAAAAAACCGCAGCAACAGAAGCGGAAAAAGAAGGAGGAAAACTTGGTTTTTCCACAAATGAAAATGAGCGGAGAGGCTTGCGCAACATCGTGGACATTGCCGTTGGCAACCCCAATTTTTCTTCGCTGGTAGCAGCAGTTGTAAAAACAGGCCTGGCCGGTGCATTGAGCGATGCTTCTGCTAACCTTACTGTTTTTGCACCTACTAATGCAGCTTTTTCACAGTTGCCCGCACCTTTCAACGATGCCAACAGCATCAATTCCATTTCAGAGCAGGGGCAAATTGATTTTTTAAAAAATGTGTTGCTTTACCATGTTCTGGGCACTGAAGTTTTCAGCTATCAAATTGCCGGCGGCCGCAGCAGTTCGCCTACTTTAAAACCAGGCGGAAGCGCTAATGACAACACTGTTTACATTTCAAAAAACTTTGGCCTGATAAAGCTTAATGGCAGCACAAGGGTAATAAAAGCAAACCTTGACGCTACAAACGGAGTAGTGCATGTAATTGATAAAGTATTGTTGCCACCCACTAATACTATTGCAGGCATAGCAATCGGCAATCCTGATTTCTCTGTTTTGGTGGCAGCCCTTGTAAAAACCAACCTTGCGGGTGTATTTGCGGGCAGCGGCGATTTTACTGTATTTGCACCAACTAATGCTGCTTTTGCCCAATTGCCTGCACCATTCAACAATGCTGATAACATTGGTGCTATTACAGACCAGGGCCAGATTGATGCATTGGCAAACATTCTTAAATACCATGTAACAAGCTCCCGTTATTTTTCATGGGACCTTGGTATTCTTCAGCGTGTGGGCACACTGGCTGCTGAACCTAACAATAAAGTAACCACCATTATTGGTTACAATCAAGGATATGTAAAAGGTGATGGGAATAACCGTTTTTCAAAGGTTGCACCAGCTGATATTTTAGCTACAAATGGTGTGATACATGTGATAGACAGGGTATTGTTGCCAAGGTCAAACAACTGATTGTCGTTTTTGTTTTGTGATAAGGGTTAAGAGGCGGCACTTTTGCCGCCTTTTATTTTTTAAGTAAAGGGCTGCAAGATGATGGCTTCAACAACTGTAATGTC
>CAYRRL010000397.1:1756-3354 GCA_964426665.1 uncultured Ferruginibacter sp.
GCCGCCTTTTATTTTTTAGGTAAGGGGGCGTTATCACTAATGAATAAAATGTTTTGAAATGTTGTTGTAAAAACAATGGCAAAAAGAGTGATGTTGATTTATGCAAAAGGGCTAAAGAATTAGCCTTCTGTATTGCTATAGCAAGGCCTTATCAGTTTCTTCCTGTAACCGAAACAGAATTTGACAGCGATAAGCATCAACTACTTTTACCTGCAACCATTACCAACAACCTGCCGGGAAAAAAGCCCGGCGCAAGAATACAAAAAAGCCACTCCGTTTTATCCGGAATGGCTTTCTTTATTAATCAGGTTTTATCAAGCTTAGGATGAGGAAGAAGAAGCTTCTTTCTTCTTATCCGCTTTCTTCAAAGTAAATTTTATTTTTTCCTTCTTCTCGTCCAAATCTGCCAGCAGCACATCACCCTGCTTCACCTGCATATTTAATATCTCTTCTGCTAACGGGTCTTCCAGGTATTTTTGAATTGCCCTGTGCAATGGCCTTGCGCCAAACTGTGCATCGTAACCTTTATCAGCAATAAAGTCTTTTGCTTCGGTGGTCAGTTCCATGCTAAAGCCTAAGTTCACCAAACGGTTCATTACGCCTTTCATTAAAATATCAATAATAGCAAAGATGTTTTCTTTATTGAGCGAATTGAACATCACCACATCATCAATCCTGTTCAAAAACTCCGGGCTGAAAGTACGTTTCAATGCTTTCTCAATTACAGCCTTGTTGTTCTCATCAGCACTTTGCATTTTGGCAGCAGTTGCAAAACCAACGCCTTCGCCAAAATCTTTCAACTGCCTTGCGCCAATATTCGATGTCATGATGATCATGGTGTTCTTGAAATCTACTTTCCGCCCCATGCCATCAGTCAGCTGGCCATCATCCAATACCTGCAACAATATATTGTAAATATCGGGGTGTGCTTTTTCAATTTCATCCAGCAATATCACACTATATGGCTTGCGCCGCACACGTTCTGTCAGTTGCCCGCCTTCTTCGTAGCCAACATAGCCCGGAGGAGCGCCAATTAAACGGCTAACTGTAAACTTCTCCATGTATTCGCTCATGTCAATCCTTATCAGTGCATCCTCATTATCGAACATATACCTTGCAAGGCACCTTGCCAGTTCTGTTTTACCAACACCAGTAGGCCCAAGGAAAATAAATGTGCCGATTGGTTTTTTAGGGTCTTTTAAACCTACCCTGTTGCGCTGTATCGCTTTCACCACTTTTTGTATCGCATCGTCCTGGCCAATCACAGCGCCTTTCAGTTCATCGCCCATGCGGCGCAACTTTTCTGTTTCTGCCTGCACCATACGCTTCACTGGAATGCCAGTCATCATGCTTATCACTTCAGCAATGTCTTCTTCTTCTATTGGGTAGCGCTTATTTTTGCTTTCTTCTTCCCATTCGTTCTTTGCTTTTTCCAAATCTTCCTGCAGCCTCTTTTCGCTATCCCTTAAAGATGCAGCTTCTTCAAAGCGCTGGCTCTTCACCACTTTATTTTTCTCCAGCTTTATGTCTTCAATTTTCTTCTCCAAATCAATTACCTCTTTCGGCACGTTTATATTTTTGATAGGCTTTCTTGAGCC
>CAYRRL010000398.1:0-3346 GCA_964426665.1 uncultured Ferruginibacter sp.
AACAACAACCTTTGAAGAATATTTTTGAAACCTCTGAAAAAGGTTTTTTTTGAGACCAGCACAATTTCATTTATTGGACTTTTGGTAGCGACGCTCCGTTCAAAGGCATAATTTTAATTGGACATTTTATATTATACAGCTAACTGGTATCTTATTATAATTTATGTCTCTTTAATTGTGATGACGATTTCGTGTACAGCAGCTTTTTTTTCATCGTTTATAATATCGTACCGGCTATTAGCACAAACGACCTGTTTTACTAACTGCTGCATCAACTGATAAAACAGTTCTTCAAGGCAAACACCTTTAAGGCTAATAGTGTGTGAAGTAAAAGCCAGCAGGATTATATTTTCCTCCGGGTTGTATTCACCTGTAAGCAAATGCCCATAGCTTAGAAAAATCCTGTTTCCATCTTCTTTTACAAAACAAATATTCCGCCCATAGCCATCTTGTTCGTAATACTTATTGTGCAAGCCATCCGCTGGTTGTATGGCAGTTTTATTGCTGGCGCTTTCCAGCGGTTTGTCAAACGACAGCCTAAAATTCTGGCTCATATTCCTTTTCGGTTATTGATTTTGACATGCCTTTATATTCATCTTTATTTTGTTTGCGCTCTGAAAATTCTCTTTGCTGTTTTTCAATTACAAATTCTAGTTCATTGTTTTGCGAAGCCATCAATTCCAGCGCTGATTGCCGGTCTCCCATTTCAGAAGCATATTCCATCAGGGCTTCTTTATCATCTGTGTAAATATGTACTTTCTCACGTCCACGTGAGACAGATAAATAAAACTGCTTCATATCGGTTGCTGTAAAAGTAGATGAGGGCTGGGCGATAAAGACTTCATCCACTGTTTTGCCCTGTGAAGCATGGGAAGTAATGCAATAGTCATGGGTGATATGCCCAAAGTCATTCGGCACTTCATACTTGGTTTTCCCTTTTTTGTTTTCAAGAATAATGTTTCCTTTTTTATCTATGGAATTAACGGTCAACGACAAGCCATTATCCATTCGTTTATTATTTGTATCAAAACCATTTTTAGTAATACGGACTGCATCGCCTTTCGAAAGTTTTATTTCAGATGCTTCGTAAACATCCAGATGCTTTTCCGCTTTACTGGGCATAGTAAGAGTAATTCCTTTTTGATCCACTAAAATGATGTTGCCATTACTGTTTTCCTTCACAGTAAAAACACTCCCCCGTTTAATGCCTTTGCAGTTTTGGTTAAATTGTATGACCTGCCCGGGGCGATACATATGGCGGTCAGATTTTTGCGCCTGTGTCCAATTGCTGTTGGACAGCTTTTTGATATTAATTTCTTTTTTGCCAAGCCTTCCACTTTCCTGTAGCTGGGTGCGGATGGCATTGTTCACCGCTTCGCCCTGTTCATGGGTAGGTGAAACTACCAAAGCGCTTTTCCCTTTTTTTGTTGCAGCCAAATAATCTTCTACAAGTTTTTCATTTGGGTTAAGGGCATCCACTGTTTTTATAGCCTGTAGATCGTCCAGCTTTTCAAATGCTTTTTGAATATGCCCTTTTGATAAGTCTTCAACAGCCGATTTATAAATCTCGTTTTTTTGTCGGTAAATCTTTGTGACCTCTGCAGCCGGGATTTTAGCAACGGTGTTCAGTATCCGTAAAGCATCACCCCTTGCAACGCTACTGTGTTGCCTTGTGTCGCCGCCCAAAATAATACGGGCATTTTGTTTGGTGGCAATTTCTAAAAGGCAAGCCATATCCTTTGTGCCAATCAAACCAGCTTCATCCACCCACAGAACTTGATTGTTTATTTTTTCTTGTAGTGTTATATCCTGCAAAAACTTTGCAACGGTTTCCGCATCTTTAAAACCTTCATTCTTTAAAACGCCTCTTGAAGCCTGGGCAGTAGGAGCAACAACGGTAATTTTTTTGTTTGCTTTTTCAATATGCTTTACCGCTTCTTGCATCAACTTGGTTTTACCTGTTCCTGCAGCGCCCCGTATAATTGATAGCCTGTTGCCTGTTGTAAGAATATGGCTTACCGCAGCGCCTTGCTGTTCATCGAGTGATATCCTTGGGGGCTCTTTATAAAGCGGAGCAACAGCACCTTTACCTGCCTTTGCTAACTGCACCATTCTTTTTTCTTCTGCCAAAACTTCTTTTGTCGTCAGCATTTTCCTTCCGCCTTTATTAACTTGCAGCAAGCGGTTGTCAGAATAAAAATTCTCTGAGATATTTTCTATAGAAACGCTCTTGTCGCCAATAGCAAAACGGTATGCTTTCTCAACCACCCGGCGGTCATGCATCACGGATTGCCTTTCGAAACAATGCCCCACAGCATAATCAACACAATCACTTTCTTTTAACACAGGCTTCTCTTTTTCAGCCGCAAAACGCAATGGCCCCAATTCATCAAAATCCACTCCTTTGCTTAGTTCTTTCAATTGGGCTTTCCACGATGTTTTTAAAGTTTCCATCGTAAGCCCTTTTTGCTTTTTGGAACGGGTACGGGCACCCAAAGCATCCAGAGCTTTTGGGTCAGCGATCCCTTTCTCTTTTGCAAATTGCCCTATCTCGTTTGTGCGCTTGCTGAAATGGTCAATGATTTTCTGCGGCACCCCTTTTACTTCAAAAGACTTTTCTGTTTTTTTAATTTGGTAGCCCAACCCGATCAATTTATCAGACAGGCGTTTTTGAAAAATGGCCTGGTAATAGGGCATGTCCCTTTTTATATCCCTCACTTTGGCCGCTTTGTATTGCTTCTCTTCTTCATCCCATGTGGCATTAAAAACGAAGCAATGAGCGTGAAGGTGAGGGTCGGGGTCTTTGTCTTCTACTGGCCTTGCTGTTTGATGAGTGAACCTTGCATACGCCAGTTCGCCTGTTTGCCTATCCTCATAGTTTCCCTTTTTTCTAACCCTTGTTTTAGCATCGGCTTCTATATCTTCCATTGTTTCTTTTACGCTTGCTTCAAAAGCATCAATGATATGGTTGTCTTTTGCCAACACGCTTAAAACCGAGACAGATTTTGGGCAGTGGAAATTTATGTCCCAGCCTGTAATCCTGTCATCCCTTGTTTTTGGTGTGAGTGTTTTTTCTTCATCAGGGTGTTTGTTTTCACAGAGCCGGAAGAAAGTTTCTTTGCTTGCAGCGCCAGTGATATTTAATCGTTCAGCCAATTTGCCGCAGAACACTCCTTGCAATTCCTGGTCATTGATATAGTAGTCAGATTTGCAAAGTGCATCCGAAAAATAAGCCTTTGCCTGGCCTGGTGAACTGCTTGGTATCATCCTGATCATGGCAAAAGCTTATTTGATTTTTTAGTGAGTAAAGGAATATTTTCATTTGCTTATAAAGCGATAAAGCGCA
>CAYRRL010000399.1:0-3345 GCA_964426665.1 uncultured Ferruginibacter sp.
ACATTGTGCCGAAAAATAACTTGCTTGTTTTCAATTAGTTACAAAATGCCAAAAGCCGCTTTTGTCTATTTGGTGGAAGTGGTTTGTAAAATATGGAAGAAAGTTGCAGGCAAAGGCTTAAAAGGCAGCAATGCCCCTTTAATTATTATTGAAGCTTGTAAAGGTAACAGCCTATTGATTTTCAGCCAGGCTCTCAATTAACTTCTTATCCAATATAAGGATGGTGCTGTCCTCAACATAAGGGATATGTTGGTTAAACTGGCAATTAAAAAGGTATGGGTAAAAGTTTACGTTGCTCCATTTGGGTTTATATGGCAGGTAGTTTTTATTGGGGAACCGGGCAAAACAAATATTGTCAAAAAACAACGGCTCTTTGGGTATTGCGCTTTTGTAGTGGCGCAAACCATGGTCGCTCATTACAACAATAATAGCTGCCGGGTCTTTAGCAACCAGGTTGTTTACTATTGTTTCAATTTTTTTGTTGGTGTACTTGATGTAAGGCAAAAGGTCTTTCTTTTTAATTTCCAGCAATGGGCCAAACAACACATCGTCTGCCACATATTTGCCTGTGCTGTCCCGGTAAATTGGAAGATGCGGCAAAAAAATATGGGCATAAGTAAACTTAGGCTTGCCGGTTGCTGTTGACGCCACTTCGTTCAGTTTGGCTTCCATGTTTGCATTCCATGCATCCACCAACATATAGCGTTCCCGTATAAACCCTATTTTAAATTTGCCAGTGGCGAAAAATTTGCCATAATAAGACAAGGCCCTGTTGTGAAAAATCTTGTCTGTAATATTGCTTACCCTGTCAAACGGAATGTGGAAACCATCTAAGCTGTCCGGGGTTTGAATATCAAAAATAGAAAGGTTGTAAATTTTATAGTTCATCCCCATAAAGCACTGCAGTACTTTTGAATGGCTGATTTCTTTGCGCCTGAGCTCATAGTCTTCCTGCTCTATTGCTTCCGGGTGCACAAGCGGATAAACATACTGCATGTTTAGTATGGACGACATGCTGTAAAAAGTGGAATTATAATTTGAAAAAACAGGCAGTTCAGCAAACCCGGCCTTGTTAAAAAAGGAATAAAGGCTGTCGTTCGAAAAAGCAAAACTGTCCACTAAACCCTTGCGGCCGGGATACTCATCGAAAAGAAGGTAATATACATTTGGCTTTTGCTTTACTAATGCTTTGTCAAATGGGTGTGTCGACGGAATAGCAGCAGCAGGCTTTGTACTGTTTTTATAAACTATCATAGCAGCATCGTACAAACAATAAACAAGCAGCAGTATGTTTAAGTAATAATGTATTTTGGCTTGTGCCCCAGGTTTCTTTCTTAACAAGAATAAGAAAAGCAAAACAACCAGCAATGAAGCTACAAGCACAATTGAAAAATTACTCATAAACTCCAGGTAAAGCTTGCTCTTTACCCAATCAATAACAGCCCCAAAAAATAAATACCAAACGGATAATGAAAATGAAACAATGCCGGCAAAAGCAACTTTACGGGTGAACAGCCAAACAATGGCAAACAGCACTGCTATTGCCAAAAAAATATTTAACCCGGTATTTGCAAGGCTGCCGGGTTTAATCAAGCCAAAATTTTCTAAAGCGCCATGCAGGCAAAAAAATACCGGCAATAGCAAAAGATATAGTGGAACAGCTTTTAAAAATTTGCTCATTTCAATTGCATTAAAAACAAAACCCGGCCAGTATTGCCTACTCTTTCCTCTTTTATAATATTGTACAGCCTCCCAAATACTGCTTTAAAACCTTCGATAGTGTACTCATTGAAAATATCTTCCCGGTTTTGCAGCAGCATTTTTACTTTTTCATCTGATTTTGGCACAAACTCAATAATTAAATTAGGGGCAATCTTGCTTAACCAATCTGCTACAAAAGACAGGGGCAAATTGCAACCTATTGCCAAGTGGTGTATAAGCGCCAATGCCATAACCACATCGGCTTTCAACCGTTCGTTAATAGAACTACGCTCAGCATTAGCCCAGCCAATAGCCGGCGAAGGCGAAGCGATATTATTAATGAGCGGAAGGATTGTCTTTATCTTTTCTTTCCTGATTTTGTTGTACAATTCATTAATGCAATTGGCGTCGCCATCTATAGAAATAATTTGCTTGCCTGTATCTTTAAACAAACAACTAAAATACCCGTCGTTTGCGCCCATATCAATCATTGTATTAAATTCAACTGCTGATACAAATGATTTTACCATCCCTGCTTTTGCCTGCAGGTATTCGTTGTTTAAAATAGTATTGGTATAATAATCATCCCAAATGAGCTTGGTGTTTTTCTGGCGCAGTTTTTTTATATGGCCAATTAAATTATCAAGCAGCAGTATTAGTTTTTGCTTAGGCAATTTCTTTTGCGTAGCTGCATTTTTATTGTCGCCACCGCCCTTTATTTTAGCCTGCAAAAAAATGTGCATTGTATTATTAAAACTCAAGCGTGCTTTAAAAGGCAAAAGCGTTGCCAGCAAATCAAGCGGCACGCCATTGGGATAGACAGTAAATAATTTATTGGTGTCAGGATGGTTATAATGCATCAAAAGCAATATGCTTAAAAAGCTTTCGCAAAATTGCCTGTATGCAACCCAGGGCTCGCCTTCTTTATATTTTTCAAATGAAAGCGTGTCAATAAACACAGGCCGGCCTTTTATGAATTGAATATTAAAAGGCGTGGCATCTTTTAAAAGCATCTCTTTTTCAAGCGCTTTTTTTGTAACCTTAAGCGTAAGCAAAGCTGCATCCTGCCACATGGCAAAGCTCCATTCGTAAGGATAAGATATAAAAGGGATTTGCGTGGGCCGGATGATTTTGCCTTGAGGCAAATGGGGGAAGAGTTGCGAAGAATCCTGGCCGGTTTCAGTATGTGCAACCAGCCAACCCTTTGAGGATAGCTCTTTGTACAAACCGCTATCCATTAAGTGATTGTAATGCTCAAAGTAGCCGGGATGGATATACCGGTAAACTTCGCCTGCATGTTTAAAAACAAAACCGTCATTATCACGGTAAGACGATGGCAGTTGAAGTTGGTTGGGCTCCATAAAAAACGGGGGCTTGTGTAAAAGGGGCTGTTATACTAACCTTAGTGCTGGTTAGTGTTGGTAGTATCTTCAATTTCAACCTCCTCATCTTCCTCTTCCATTTTGGGTTTGTAAAAAACCGATTTTATTTTGTGCCAAATGGTTTTAAAATAAACAGTGCCGGCCAAGATAGCCCCAATGATTATTTGTACTAAATAACTCCCGCTGCCAGCATCCAGATACATGAAAAACATTTTCATACCCTACATTTTTTTTGCAAAAAAACAATAAACATACCATTTTT
>CAYRRL010000400.1:0-1204 GCA_964426665.1 uncultured Ferruginibacter sp.
TATGCGTGGCGATATTCGTGATATAAATTCAGCAAAAAATGCTTTGGGTAATTTTAAGCAGTTTGTAAAAGAAATTACCATTGACACAGGGATGCTTAAGTACCTCAACAATTACCTCAATATCAATACAGCGCCCGACGAAAACTATGCCCGTGAATTACAGGAATTATTTACAGTAGGGAAAGGTGCTGATAATGCAACAGCTCCTTACAATGAGGAGGATGTAAAGCAAGCCGCTAAAGTTTTAACCGGCTGGGGTGTTGACACCAGTAACAATACTTACCTGTTTAGGTCAAACAAACACGATAGTTCCAACAAGCAATTTTCTGCTTTTTATAATAACACGGTTATTCCCGGCCGTACACTGGAAGACGGCAAACTTGAATTAGATGATTTGCTGACAATGATTTTTTCTAAAGAAGACGTGTCATTGCATATTTGCCGGAAAATTTACCGGTGGTTCGTTTATTATGAAATTGATATAGCAACAGAACAAAATGTAATTGCTCCATTAGCGCAGATATTCAGAAATAGCGGCAATGAAATTAAACCTGTAGTAGCCGCCTTATTAAAAAGCGAACATTTTTTTGATGCTGCAAACAGGGGTTGTATGATTAAAAGCCCCATTGATATTGTAGTAAGCCTTTGCAGGGAATTTAGTGTTGCTTTTCCGGGTGCTGCAGATTATGTGGGCAACTACAATATGTGGGAAAAATTAATCGCTAATTGCATTTCCATGCAGCAAGAGCCCGGGCAGCCGCCAAATGTAGCAGGCTGGCCTGCGTACTACCAGAGGCCTCAATACCAACAGATATGGATAAATGCTGATACACTCCCCAAAAGAAATATTTTCAGTGATACAATGATTACAAGCGGTTTTACCAAAAGTGGCGTAACCATTAAAATTGATACTACCGTATTTGCCGCCAGCATGCCTGTGCCTTCCAATCCAAACAAACTGGTGGAAGATTCTTTAACTTACCTATTAAGAATACCGCTGACACAGCAATCAAAAGATACAATTAAAACAGATTTGTTGCTTGATGGCCAGGCAAATGATAATTACTGGACAACAGCGTGGAATACTTTTGTAGCAAACCCCAATGATACCGCCAATACGAATATTGTGAAAACAAAACTTAAAAACCTGTATCAATATATCATGCGTTTGCCAGAATATCAATTGTCATAATCTGTTAAGTGA
>CAYRRL010000400.1:1214-3344 GCA_964426665.1 uncultured Ferruginibacter sp.
CGGTAAGGCTATTGCAACCACCATTATCCCAACATTGGTAAACGGCTTTTCCTTAAAAGGGTTTGCTGCCAATACCATGTTGCACAAAGTGCTGGCAAGCGCCCCTCCCATGAACGACCATGTGCTGGTTATGGTACGCTTAACTGGTGGCAATGACGGGCTAAATACAGTAGTGCCCATTGATGTATATGCTAATTATTACAATGCAAGGGCTAATATTGCCATTCCACAAAACAGGATATTGCCGTTAACAGGCATCAGCACAATGGGGCTTCACCCTTCTTTGGCAGGAATGCAGGCAATGTACAACGACGGCAAATTGGGTATAATACAATCCGTTGGTTACCCCAATCCGAATTATTCCCACTTCAGGGCTACCGATATATGGATGACCGGCTCTGACAGCGATCAAATAGTAACCAGCGGCTGGGGCGGCAGGTATCTGGAATATGAATTTGATGCTTTCCCCAATGGATACCCCAATAGCGGGATGCCTGACCCTTTGGCCATACAAATAGGCAGCAGTGCTTCACTGGCCTTACAGGGCTCTGCAGTAAACATGGGCATGAGCATCAGCGACCCTACAAATTTTTATAACTTTTTGAATGGTGTGGAAGACCCATTGCCTGCAGATAATGCCGGTAAAGAATTATCGTACATACGTTCTGTTGTACAACAAACACAACTGTATTCCACAGTAATTAAAGATGCGGCGCTGAGTGTTACACAACAGGCGGCCTACCCTGCCGATAACTCATTGGCAGCCCAACTAAAAATTGTTGCCAGGCTGATTAAAGGCGGGTTAAAAACTAGGGTTTATTTAGTAGAACATAAGGGGTTTGACACCCATTCGTTGCAAACGGATACTGTTGATACCACCGTTGGCAGGCATGCTGATTTATTATCAGAGCTTAGCCAGGCTGTCAAAGCATTCCAGGATGATCTGCAGTTTTTGCAAATTGAAGACAGAGTGGTGGGCATGACGTTCTCCGAATTTGGCCGGCGTATAAAAAGCAACAGCAGCGGCGGTACCGACCATGGCGCAGCAGCGCCAATGTTTGTATTTGGCAAAAAGGTGAATACAACGGTATTGGGCACCACGCCTGCCATACCAACAACTGCCACTGTAAATGATAACATACCCATGCAGCATGATTTCAGAAGTGTATATGCATCTTTGCTCCAGCAATGGCTTTGTGTAAGGCCAACAGACATGGATGAAGTACTGCTGCAGAACTTCGCAATGCTCCCCATTATTGAATCTGCCTCCTGCAATACCGTTACTTATGTTTTTACTGGTAATGGTTATTGGTCTGATGCTGCCAATTGGGTGGGCAACAGCATACCTCCAACAGATATATCCGGCAATACCGAAATTATTATTGACCCGGTTGCTGGTGGCCAATGTATATTAAACCTCGGCATCTCCCAAAGGATTGGCCCCGGTGCAAGGATTATTGTAAAGCCTTCAAAAGTATTTGTAACAGAAGGTGATGTGAGGCAGGTACAATAAAGGTTGAATAGCTGAAACCGGTACTCAATTTTCAGAACCTGCATTACAAAAAAATAAAATAATTCCGGTGCCGCCAACCAAGGCGGAGGAGGAAACAATGAATCAGGATATTAAAACATGTAATAATGATAAACAGGCAGCGGATGACAAAGCCATCTGCAAACCTGTTCGCCCAAACTATTGACACGGAACTAAATAAAGCAGCGGGCAAAGTATGGCATGCCCACCCTAAAACGCACAAGAAGCTTACATACAAACCTATGCTCAACCTTGCGCCAATTGCCACTTCTTCATTTTACGGATATGCTTGGGCCAAACCGGGGGTTTGATTTGAATGGAGGCGCAAGCGGAGGCTTGAACTATGGGAAAGGCAACTGAAGGCACATGAAGCTTCATCGCTTACCTACGCCCATTCCTGTGGCAATGAGGGTAAAACACTTGCAGTAATTAATCGAAAAGACTATTGAGTTCTGCAGGAACGATACAATTTAAAATCTTCCGAACTTTATGCTGTGCCACCAATGCAGGTTAAGAGCCGATTACATAAAGCCATTTTCTACAGAAATGGTTTTATGTGAGTTATTGTATACACATCCCCACCCAATATTTATTCTGCA
>CAYRRL010000401.1:0-3342 GCA_964426665.1 uncultured Ferruginibacter sp.
GTTATTTTTTGGACGCAGTTTGCAATGAAATAATTGAAATAGACGAAGGCAAAGTGTATGAATACAGGGGCGATTATGATTATTTCTTAGAACAAAAGAGCCTGCGGCAGGAAGTACAGCAAAGCGAATTGCAGAAAGATAAAAACATTTACAGGAAAGAACTGGAGTGGATGCGAAAGCAACCAAAAGCCAGAACCACCAAATCAAAATCGAGGCAGGATGCGTTTGCCGAAGTGCAGGAAAGGGTGAGCCAGAAAAAAGAAGAACTGGATGTAAGCCTGCAGGTAAAGATGACAAGGCTTGGCGGCAAAGTGCTGGAGATGAAAAAAGTGTATAAAAGCTATGGCGATAAAGTTTTGATAAAAGGGTTTGATTATACTTTCAAAAGAGGCGAACGCATTGGAATCGTAGGAAAAAATGGCGCAGGCAAATCAACCTTTTTAAAAATTGCTTTGCAACAGGAACAACCTGACAGCGGCAAAATCAATCATGGCGATACAGTAGTGTTTGGCAATTTTAATCAGGAAGGGTTGCAATATAAAGAAGACAAAAGGGCTATAGAATATGTAAAAGATTTTGCAGAATTTTTTCCATTGGCAGATGGGAGCAAGATAAGCGCCAGCCAGTTTATGGAAAAGTTTGGCTTTAGTGCAGAGCAGCAATACACCCCATTAAGCAAGCTAAGCGGCGGCGAAAAAAGAAGGCTGCATTTATTGAGTGTATTATTTGTGAACCCCAATTTTTTAATCCTTGACGAGCCAACGAATGATTTGGACTTGCAAACACTAAGAACGCTGGAAGAATTTTTGCTGGACTTTCCGGGTTGTATTTTGATAGTAAGCCACGACCGGTATTTCATGGATAGGCTTGTTGGCCATTTATTTGCTTTTGAAGGCAATGGAATGATACGTGATTTCCCGGGAAACTATACCCAATACAGGGAGCAACTAAAAAACAATACGCTTACAGGCTCCTTTATTGAATCAAAAGAAAAAGAAGAGGCACCCAGGCAAAACAAGCCTCCATCTTCTTCGCCCAATAGCCAAAAACTTTCTTTTAAAGAAAAATTTGAATTTGATAGCTTAGAAAAAGAATTGCCAGCACTGCAAAAAGAAAAAGAAGAAGCAGAGGCAAAAATGGCAGCAGGCAATTTATCTTATGATGATTTGCAGAAAGCCGCTGCAAGAGTGGGCGAGTTGATTCAAATGATTGATGAAAAAGAAATGCGCTGGCTTGAGTTGAGTGAAAAACAATAAAACTACAACTCCACAATCTTATACACCGTTGTAAAAACAGCATTGCCATCCGGCGGAAGGATAATCAGATTAATACCATTATTAAAGGTATCCGGCGGGGCGCTTAAACATTCCACGGCAATACTCATACGGTGATCTGGGGTGTAAAACTGTACATAGGGATAGCTTTTATCTGGCCATACTTCTACCTGAAGTTTATTTTCTGTATCCCTCAATGCAATTAATGGCTGCTTGCCGCTGTGGTTAACAGTAAAGCAATCGTCAAATTTTGTACCGCCAATTTTTTTGAAAGCAGCATATTCCTCATAAGGCTCAATCCTTCCTGTAGGTATCATGCCTTCGTCAAACAGCAATTTTTCACTGCTTTTGAATTTCAACTCCAGTTCGTCAACCTTTTTGTTCAACGTAAAATATGGGTGCCATCCATCCTGTATTGGCATCAGCCTTTCGCCACGGTTAAAGATATCTGTCGATACCTGCAGCTCATTGTTTTTTTTTAGGTGGTAGGTTATTACACAATCGTAGTCGAAAGGATAGCCGCTATATTCTTTTCTGTACTTATATTCCATTGCCACACCTGCATGTTCCTCATTGGCATACTGGTAAATAGCCTTGAATGGAGCATCGTACAATAAACCATGCAGTGCATTAGGCCCCAGTAAAAACTTGCCTATTTTAAAAGTATCTTCTTCAAAATTATACGTAGCATCTTTTATCCTGCAGGCAAAAGGAGACAGTTTGCAGCTTTTAAAACCCTTTGAACCAACATTGCTGTCAAAGTCTGCTTTGCCCCCGTAATTGTCAATCACATTAATAAATGAGCCATTTCGCAAAATATTAAATGAGTGAAGAATGCCGCCACAACCCGGCACTATTGCGGCAAATGTATTGCTTGCAGAGTCTTTCAGTACAATGGATTCAAACCCATTTATGTTTTCGTTGCCTGTTTCAAACATGGTATGGTTAATGTGGCTAACGAAACTAATAAAGAAAGCCTTTTGCAGAGGTTTTTTTTGTCTATTTTAACTAAAACAGAGGGTTTTTACTTGAAGGCAAAAGGCGGAAAACCCCGCTGTTTTTCCTTTATTTTGCACAAAAAATAAAAAAATCACTATTTAACTGCATTTTTTGCATATAAAACAACTAACACCGATTCTTAATCTACAACACCAGGCCATGAGGATATTTATTTACGGAGCCTTTCTTTTTATTGCTGCTGTTTTGCCATTTTCAGTAAAGAGCCAGGATATTTTGAAGTCCAGGGACATTAGCTCGATTAAAGTTGACAACTTATCAGACGCAGAAATTTCAAAAATAAAAGCACAGTTACAGTCTAACAGCCTTACAATAGACCAGGCAGAGCCTTTGTTGAGGCAAAAGGGCATGAGCGACACTGAGATTACGAAACTCAAAAACAGGCTGGCCACTGCGGTTGCTTCCACCACCGTACCTGTACAAAACCAAAGCACTGATGTTACAAAGAATCAACAACCTTTACAAAATACTACCAAGGTTAAAGACACAGCCGATAGCAAAATTTTTGGCTCTGAACTTTTCGATAACCCAGATTTAAATTTTGAACCCAACCTTAAATTGGCAACCCCTGTGAATTATATACTCGGACCTGGGGATGAAATACAATTAAGCCTCTATGGCGTACAGGAGTTTTATGATGTTGCTATAGTCTCAGAAGAGGGTCAGATAAATATCCCACATGTAGGCTTGGTGCAGGTGTCGGGGCTCACAATTGAGGCTGCCACTCAAAAAATCAGGAATGCAACAGGCAAAATTTATCATACGCTCCGCAGCGGCCAATCAAAACTGAGCGTAAGCCTCAGCGAAATAAGAACCATCAGCGTAACAATTATAGGTGCAAAACAGCCCGGCAATTATTCTGTTTCTTCTCTTGCAACAGTGTTTAATGCGCTTTATTTAGCTGGTGGTCCCGCTAAAAACGGTTCTTACAGGAATATTGAATTGATTCGTGGTAACAAACTGCTTAACCATGTGGATATTTATAGGTTTATGGTAAATGGCGACCAAAGCGAAAACACAGGTTTAAAAGATAATGATGTAATAAGGATAC
>CAYRRL010000402.1:0-3325 GCA_964426665.1 uncultured Ferruginibacter sp.
CATCCACTTTTACACCACGTCCATCCACCAAAATTTTAGCACCGTCTTTTTCCGCTTCAGTAATATAGCGTTCAATCCTTTCCTTACTTTCTTTATTGATTACAGCGCCGAGGTTTTTTCCAGGCACTACCTTCTTTGCTTCTGCAACAATTTTTTGAATGATATGGTCAACATTGCCCACGCCTACCATCGCACTGGCTGCCATGCAACGCTGCCCTGCACAACCGCTCATGCTGGCAACTACGTTTGCTGCAGTCATATCTTCTTTTGCATCCGGCAATACCATTAAGTGATTTTTTGCACCGCCTAATGCCAATGCTCTTTTGTAATTAGAAGTAGCCCTTTGGTAAACAATCTTCGCCACTTTTGTAGAGCCCACGAATGAAACAGCTTCAATATTCGGATGGTCGCAAATAGCATTTACTATTTCAACATCGCCATGCACAATATTAAATACGCCATCAGGCAAGCCGGCTTCTTTTAATAATTCAGCAATGCGGCCACAACAAAGAGGAACTTTTTCCGATGGCTTCATTATCATGCAATTCCCTAATGCAATCGCATTGGGCAATGTCCAGTTTGGCACCATTGCAGGAAAGTTGAATGGAACAATAGAAGCAACTACACCCAACGGCACATGCTCTGTGCGGCATTCAACACCTTTGCTTACTTCCAGTATTTCTCCGGTAATTAATTGCGGCAATGAAGTAGCGAATTCTGTCAGCTCAATACATTTTTCTATTTCAGCTACAGATTCGCCATAAGTTTTACCATTTTCTTCGCTGCAGAGTTTTGCTAGCTCATCTAAATTCTTTTCCAACAAGGTTTTGTAACGAAAGAAAACCTGCACTCTTTCTTTAATGGGCGTTTTGCTCCATGCCGGGAAAGCTTTTTTGGCTGCAGCAACTGCATTTTTTAAATCCTCATTAGTGCTCATTGGCACACTTGATAATAAATTGCCGTCAACAGGCGAGATAACATCCATTGTTTTGGATGAAGATGCATCTGTAAATTGGCCGTTGATGAAATTTCTAACCGGTTTGTATTTCATTTGTTTCTTTTTAATTTTTTTTAATTGGCAAATTAGAATTCCGCATAATCCCGATAGCTATCCGGGCATCGCTTGTGAAATAAATTAGCTCCAAATTTTTATGCTTCATTTCATAATATTTTTTGTTTAACTGAAAATTTTGCAGAAATTTGATACCAAAAGTAAAAATATTTTACTAAACGGCAAAATACAGGGTTCGTTTTAGGTTGAAATGTTGCATATTTGCCCAAAGAGTAACCATGCAAAAAATCAACGGCTCCCTCGACGAACTGGACTTCTCCATTCTCTCTTATTTGCAACAGGACGGAAGGATGTCTTTTACAGTAATTGCTGAAAAGTTAGGTGTTTCTATCGGAACTATCAGGACAAGGTTCAATAAATTAATTGAAGACGGCACCATAAGTATTATTGGCAGGGTTGACCCCGACAAAGTTGGTTTCCGTTCGTATGCACACATTGCAGTGTTTGTGAGGCCGGCAACCTTAAAAGAGCAGGTGGCCCAGCAAATTATGACAATGCCTGAGGTAAGCTTTTTGGCGATGACAAGTGGCGATTATGATTTGGAAGTGGATGTGATGTGCAGGGACAATGACCACCTGGTGAAGTTTGTAAATGAGTTGAGCAATATAAATGGCGTAAACCAAACGAAGACAACGATTTATTTCAAGGTATATAAATATGCACAGCCTGATTTGAATTTGTTGAAATAAGGCGAATAAAGAAATATTGTACAAGAGTGCGACGCTACTGAAGCTGATACCAGTTTCAAAAGCCGGGCTCAAAAAAAATCACGATTGCTTATGAGCAGGATTGCAGAATCAGAATTAATCATCACCAACCGTGGCGCCATCTATCACCTTGACCTGCGCCCCGAAGAATTAGCACAAACAGTTGTGCTCGTTGGCGACCCAGACAGGGTAAAAAAAGTAAGCAAACACTTTGACCGCATTGAGCACCAGTTGCAGCACAGGGAGTTTATAACACACACCGGTTATATTGGCAACAAAAGATTATCCGTTTTATCAACTGGCATTGGCCCTGACAACATTGATATTGCGCTGAACGAACTGGATGCCTTGGTAAATATTGATTTTGAAACAAGGCAGGTAAAGCAACAAGCCACTTCTTTAAACATCGTCCGCTTTGGCACTTCCGGTGCACTGCAGGCAGATATTCCGGTAGATAGTTTTGTAGCCGGCACGCATGGATTAGGTTTTGACAATTTACTTAATTATTATGCGTATGATAAAACAGCAGAAGAAAATGAATTGATTGAGGCCTTTGTAAAACACACGGGGTTATCATCAAGCATTACTGTACCATATATTTCAAAAGGAAGCGAAACATTGCTGGGCAAATTCCCTGACGGGCAATACCACAAAGGCATTACCGTAACCTGCCCTGGCTTTTACGGGCCGCAGGGAAGAATACTGCGTTTGCCGGTGGCTGCGCCAGGGCTTATTAATAAACTTACGGATTTCAGGCATGGTAAAGATTTCATTTCTAACTTTGAGATGGAGACCTCAGCAATATATGGATTGGGTAAATTGCTCGGCCACCATTGCCTCAGCATTAATGTGATTGTTGCCAACCGTGTGCTGCAGCAATTTTCAAAAGACAGTGAAGCCGCCGTGGAGAAAATGATAAAAGCTTCATTGGAACATTTGATTAAATAATTTTTTTGAACAGGCTTTAGTGCTGCTATTGAGCATTGTTGTAAATAGGGTTTTGTTAAAATATTTCTTCCGGTGGAAGAAATATTTTAATCTCACTTGTACTGCAACAACTTTACGCAGCAATTCAACTTTAAACAATTAAACCTTAAACGTTTTAAACGAATTAAGATATGGTTGCAACAAAATCAATCCCCGGCTTTACTCTTTCACCAAGAGTTGACCAGGTGGGTATAGAAGAAAGGGCAAGCCGCTTTACCAAGCGAAGCATAAAAAATGAAACCAAAATAAATGGCCTCAAGCTTGCGCTTAACATGATTGACCTTACCACCCTGGAAGGCAAAGACACCGACGGAAAAGTAAAACAGCTTTGTTATAAAGCGCAACACTTACATGATGCTTATCCCGGGTTGCCAACAGTGGCGGCTGTATGTGTGTATCCGAGCATGGTGAAAGTGGCAAAGAAAGCCTTGGGCAATTCAGGCATTAAAGTAGCTGCAGTTGCTACCGCATTTCCCAGTGGGCAAGCGCCAAGGGATGTAAAGATCCGTGATACAAAATTTGCAGTAAGCGAAGGCGCTGATGAAATTGATATGGTGAT
>CAYRRL010000403.1:0-3322 GCA_964426665.1 uncultured Ferruginibacter sp.
GTTGCCACATAATTATTGATATTTACTTTGCCCTCCCGGTATAAAAATAGCGGCTCGTACACCCTGGCAAAAACGCTTCCTTCAAACGACCTGCACCAAAGCTCAAAATCTTCGGAACGCCTGAAAGCTTCATCGTATTTATTCTTTTTGTACCAGCTTGTTTTAGCCACAATAGTTGGGTGGAACATCAGCCTTTTTTGCAATACATTTTTCTTGCTCCAGTTGCTGATGTCAAACATTTTCCTCAATCCTGTAGGCGCATCTTTTTCATTAATAATAAAGGCCGCTGTATCCACTACATCTATTTTATCGTTTGCCATCAACACTTTCATTTGTTTCTCCAGTTTTTCCGGCATCATCATATCATCGCTGTCCATACGGGCAATGTAATCGCCCTTTGCCAGGTCAATAATCTGGTTAAGCCTTGACACAAGCCCTTTATTTTCGCCATCGCACAAAAGCTGAACCCTTGGGTCTTTTTGGGCAAATTCATACGCCACATCGTATGATTTATCGGTAGAGCCGTCATCAATCAAAATCAGCTCAAAATTGTAATAGGTTTGGATAAGGACAGAGTTTATGGCGGCAGCAAGCGTCTTTTCGTTATTGTAAAAAGGGATTCCTACAGTGAGTAATGGCATTTTGTCCTGGCGCATTTATTACATGTGGTTTAGTAAATAATTTCTGTAAAATCCTTTAGAGGGTTAACAAACAGCTCCTTATTTTTTAAAAATATAAAAACTTACTTAAAAAAGGCAAAAATATGCCACAAATCCCCAATTACCCATTCATTTTCGCCTGTTTTGGCATATCAGCAAATTTTTATCCAATCTACGGGAAATAGACCCGCTTTTTTCTCATTATGCCGCACATGCCATTTTTCCGGGGCAATTACCAGCTTTCCCTTATTTTCATTCAACCAGGCGCCCCACCAGCTAAAGGTGCTGTTGGCAATGATGGCGTGGCGGCAGCGGCTCATCAGCGCCATATCCTCAAAATGCCTGTTGCCTGATACCACAAGGAATTCTTCGCCCGGAAAGTTTTCTTTGCACCAGGGGGCATCGTCAGTAAAAACAAAAAATGAAAGCCCCGAAAAACGTTCTTGCAGGTAAGCTATTGCCTTTTTATAATACTCTATGCTGCAGGCCTCATAATCTTTTGTGGTAAGGTAGTCAGCCCGCCTTACATGGATAGCTACTGAATACGATGAAACAATTTTATTGTTTATTTCAAGTGCTTGCGGGGACAAACTTTCTTTAAGTGAAAAATGGCGGCGGAGTGTTTTCTCAACCGGCGCCACATATTTAAGCGATTGCCAGTAACCTTCATAATAGCAATCATCCTTTACTGGCAAAATTTCCGGCGGGCGGGGCGAATTGTGCTCTACTATATGGTGCTTAAACAAAGAAGGCAGTTGCTGTGCCAGTTTTCTTTCAAGCCTGGCCCAATGCACATTCTGGAAGTACTTCATTTTGTCTACCTCTTCCTTTGTGGCTGCTATTGCCTCAGCATTAAAATGCGACAACGCAAAATCCCTCGACACAAAACTGCTGAGGCTGTTGGCGAGCTGTATATCATACTTTACAGGAACACTTAACCTATTGGCAAGGTATTGGCCAAAACTGTATTGAAACATCTGGTTGCCCAGCCCCCCCCATATTTTTACAATTATCATTATGGTTTCTTGTTCCGCAGGTAGTGAGGGATTGTAACGCTTAATTTGTTGGGGTAACGCATTTTTAACCCCTCATAAGTTGCTTCCGTTTCCCCTTTTATAACTTTCTCTTCCCAGGGCAGCAATACTTTTTTGGCTGAACCTATAAAATTGCCATACAATTCAAATTCCGAAAAGCAAGATACCTCATCCGTATCCAGTTTTGAAAGGATAACCTTGTCCCAGCTTTCCCCTATGCTGCTATTTTTTTCAATAGCTAATTGCAGTTTTTTTAATTCTTCCTTATCAAAAACCATTTTATGCGACACATAAGAAAACATAGTAAACGGGTAAAAAGAAAGCAACTGCTTTATTTTTTTATAGTAAGGCATATGGTACTCAGTTGACATATAGAAAACAAACTTCCCATTTTCTGTTATAAATGTATGCGGCTTCAATAATATATGGTCTGCATCCATTGTAATATAATAACGGCTATCGCCAACTTTGCCAGACAGCTTGATTAACTGCTGGTATATCCAGCCGCTGCGGTTAACACCTTTGTATGGCCCTTTAGTAAGTATGTAATTAATGCCTGCAGGCGTATAACCAAAAAAAGATGTTTCGTCTGTAAAAACAAGCCCGTGTGCAGCAGCAAAATTTTTTATAGCATCGCTGTTGGGCGACACCAGGTAAATATTTTTTATTGAGTGGCTGATGTTTTTTTTAATGCCTTCGATACAAAGCGGCAAAATGCCAAGGTCTGATTCTATTACAGGTATCACTACATCCATCTGTATTTCCTGTGCAGGCTTTACTTCCTGTTTGGAAAACACGGCCCATGGCAGGTAAAATATATGCCGTGCTTTTTGCAGTGCCACCCTTTTTATTTTGTCAAACACCAGTGCCTGTTTACTTTATTTGCCGGTTATTGAAAGTTTGAGGTAATCCATTTTTTCTTTCCAGCTTGTTTTTGTGTTTTTAAAAAATGCCGCTGCATACACAACCATTCTCGCCCTGCTGAAAAGGTACAACCAGTAAGGCATGTGCTTTTTATATACATAACATAAACTTACAAAACTGCATCTTCTTTTAAACCAATTTTCCGATGACTTCCCTTCAAGGTGCACAATGCCTCTTTCATTAATCACAAATTGCGTGCAGCCAATTTTTTGCAGCCGCCATTGCAGCTCCAGTTCCTCCTCATACAAAAAAATATTTTCATCAAACCCATTAAGGCTGTCAAACAAAGCCTTTTCGATAAACATGCCTGCGCCCACTACAATTTTAGTGGGTGCAAAATAATTTTGTTCCGCTTCCTTCAGCGTAACCTGCTTGTCTTTTTCTTTCCCTGCAAGCAAGGTGAAAGGGTAAGGGAAACTGCCATAAGAATGTGCAATACTCCCATCTTCAGCCAGCAATAATGAACCGACAACACCAGGTTTTAAATGCCGGTGCGATTCATAAAAAGCCACAAACTTTTCCAGGATATTATATTTCACAACTGTGTCTGAATTGAGCAGCAAAAGAAAATCCCCCTTTGCTATTGTGGCACCCATATTATTAGCTGTGCCAAAACCCAGGTTTTTTTTATTCTCAACAATTGCAATCGACGGGAACAGGCTTTTTAAATACACGGCGCTTCCATCAGCAGAAGCATTGTCAACA
>CAYRRL010000404.1:0-3312 GCA_964426665.1 uncultured Ferruginibacter sp.
TAACCGGGACGCTCTCTTGTATACAGGTTACGGTTGTAATTGTTGTTCCTTCTGATGAAACTATCTGCGCTCTTTACCGGATTCTTCAACAGCGAAAAGGCTGGGGGCGTAGTATTGATATGCTGTACTGTATTGTCCTTAATAATAGCCAACTCTTCTTTTGGCGAAGCCTACAATCATTTCTGGCATACTAATATTGGAGGCAACAGTTTATCACATTGGATAAACGATGGGGTGATGGCGATTTTCTTTTTGCTTATCGGGTTGGAATTAGAAAGGGAAATTTACAAAGGCGAGCTGTCAAATATCAAAGATGCGATGCTGCCAATTGCAGGGGCAATGGGAGGGATGCTGGTACCAGCCTGCTTGTATTTATTTTTCAATTATGGAACGCTTGCACAATCTGGTGCAGGCATACCAATGGCAACAGATATAGCATTTGCACTTGGCATATTATCGTTGCTTGGCAACAAGGTTCCGGCATCATTAAAAGTTTTTTTAACTGCACTGGCAGTAATAGATGATTTGGGCGCAATCCTTATAATCGCCATTTTTTACACCAGTACTTTAGCCTGGTTGTATTTGTTTGGCGCATTGGGTATTTGGGGCCTGTTGTTTGTCTTTAACAGAATGAAGGTTCACAGTTTTATCCCTTACACCATCGGCGGCATTGCCATGTGGTATTGTATGCTGCATTCCGGTGTTCATGCAACTATAGCTGGTGTGTTGCTGGCGTTTGTAATCCCCTTTGGCGATGGCAGCGAAAAAACATTGTCTTATAAGTTGCAGCATCACCTGCACAAGCCTGTTGCATTCATCATACTTCCATTATTTGCGCTTGCCAATACGGCTATTGTTATCAGCAGCGATTGGGGGCAGGTTTTCAATGGCACTTATAGCGCCGGCATTGCCGCAGGTTTGATATTTGGGAAGCCTTTAGGTATTTTGGCTGTGAGTTATTTTGCTGTAAAAATGGGATGGTGCAAATTGCCAGATGGCATTAATTGGAAAGCGATAGCAGGCGTTGGTTTTCTAGGAGGCATTGGCTTTACTATGTCAATCTTTATCACTTTGCTTGCGTTCGATAGCGATGTTGTTATCAACAATGCCAAATTAATTATCCTGCTTTCTTCATTAGTTGCAGGGCTTGTTGGGTTTGTTTATTTGAAAATAGTATTGAAAGATAGTATACCTGAGCAATAACAGATTACCGATCACTTATCACATATCTTCCAATTCCTGCAGCGCCCCCTGCAACTCACTATAAGCATGGCGGTCGCTGGCTTTTTTTGTTTCTTCCATGCCACGTTTGTAAACAGTAATGGCCGTTTCATTATCCCCATTACGTTCCAGTAGTTTGCCTAAGTGATAGTATGAACCGGCATAGCCCGGTTCCCTTTCCAATATTGTTTCAAATAGTTTCCTTGCTTCTTCATCATTGCCAATCTTTACATATTCCAATGCCAGCGCATGCTGCAAAAAGCTGTCTTCAGGCGAAGCCTGCAGAAACTCATTCAATTTTTCAATCCTGTTCATATTATTCGTGTTAATCCGTATAATTCCCCGAAGTAGCGGGGCAGGCTGTGGCAAACAACCAATCTGTGCCAATCGTGTAACCTGCGGCTACAAATATTTTTTTAATACCCTGCACAAAATATCTTTGCAACCATTATCTTTGCTTTAGTTGCATAAACAACTAAAATTTACGATTGCCAATTTTCACCGCCTCCCGATTGCTATCGGGACACAAATTAAACAGATACACATGAAGATTTTAGTTTGCATCAGCAAAACGCCTGACACCACAGCAAAAATAGCCTTCGCAGACAACAACAAAAAGTTTGCCGGCGATGGCGTGCAGTGGATCATCAACCCTTACGACGAATGGTATGCATTGGTAAGGGCTATCGAATTAAAAGAAGCCGACGCTTCTGCAGTAATACATTTAGTAACTGTTGGCGGCGCAGATGCAGAGCCAATCATACGTAAGGCATTGGCACTGGGCGGCGATGAAGCCATCCGTATTAATGCAGACAGCCACGACAGTTTTTATATCGCTTCGCAAATTGCAGAAGTGGCAAAAGCCGGAGGTTACGATTTAGTTTTTACAGGCAAGGAAACGATTGATTATAACGGTTCTTCCATCGGTGGCATGGTGGCCGAATTGCTGGATATGCCTTATGTTTCCCTTGCAACCAAATTCGATCTGGAAGGCGGCAATGCAGTCATTGTAAGGGAAGTGGATGGGGGAGAGGAAACCAATAAAGTTGGGCTGCCCGTTGTTGTTAGTTGCCAAAAGGGAATGGCTGAGCAACGCATACCAAATATGAAAGGTATTATGGGCGCCAGGACAAAGCCTTTGAAAGTGCAGGAACCCGTTGCAGTAGATGCATTGACATCGATTGCTTCATTTGATTTGCCCCCGGCAAAAGCGGGCGTTAAATTAGTTTCACCAGATAACCCGGAAGAATTGGTAAGGCTGTTGCACGAAGAAGCCAAAGTGTTTTAAACAATATTCAATCAACAATATTCAATATTAAATTATTATGGTTTTAGTATTCTTAGATAATGCATACGGGCACATTAGAAAAGCTTCATTAGAAGCCGCATCATATGGCGCTGCTGTTGCAAAACAATTAGGTACAACTGCGGAAGGTATTGTATTGGGAAAAACAACAGAGGATCTTTCTTCTCTTGGTAAGTATGGTTTGATAAAAGTTCACACTGTTGCCAGCGATGCACTCAATAATTTTGATGCACAGGTGTACGCCAAAGTAATCGCAGAGGCAGCATCCAACGCTGATGTAATTGTCATCTCCAACAACGTTGCAGGTAAAGCCATTGCACCAAGATTGAGTGTGCGGTTAAAAGCTGGCCTGGTTACCGGTGCTGTTGCCTTGCCCGATACAAGCAGTGGTTTTGTAGTAAAGAAAAATGTATTTAGCGGAAAAGCGTTTGCCAATGTTGCTATCAATACAGCCAAAAAAATTATTGCATTAAACCCCAACTCATATTCCATCGTAACAGTTGATGGCGTTGCAGAAGTAGTTGCATTGAATGTAACTGTTGATGCCGCCAAAGTGCAGGTAACGGCAACCAGCAAGGTAGAAGGCGATGTGCCACTAACCGAAGCAGAAATTGTAGTAAGCGGCGGCCGTGGGCTAAAAGGCCCTGAAAACTGGGGTCTTGTGACTGACCTGGCAAAAGTGTTGGGTGCGGCCACTGCCTGCAGCCGGCCTGTAGCTGATGTGCACTGGCGCCCACACCACGAGCATGTGGGGCAAACAGGTATTGCCATTGCGCCTAATTTAT
>CAYRRL010000405.1:0-3307 GCA_964426665.1 uncultured Ferruginibacter sp.
CAGTTTTATTAAAGAGTTTAATGAAAAGGTGGCAGAGGAAATCGGAAACAGGTATAGCGAAATAGCAAAACATAGCGATTCCGAGGCCTACTTGCAAAATGCAAACTCAATCATCAATACGCTGCTCGAAATGAACGAGGAGGAAAAAAGCAAATTGGTGGATTTTTTTAAAAGCACTTATAGTATTCAGGTTTCCTTCAAATGAGAAAAATAAATGGGGGAAATATTTTTTCCCCCATTTTGGCTATAAATTTACTTTTCATGATTAATCGACAACTAATAACTTTATTTTTTTCCTGCCTGCCAATATACAGCTATACACAAACGGTGTATGGAAAAATACATTGGAACAATCAATGGAAAGACACTATTGCAATTTCTGAAATCAGAGGGTATGACGATTTCTATTCTGGTTCAGGTGGATTGGTAGTTGCAAAAACTGCAATAGACACCGTAACAGGCTTATTTAATTTTAAAGACCTGCAACTAGATACTAATCTTATTTACAGGGTTTCTGCATCACGTAAAGGCAGTATTTACGGCGGAATAAATATGAAATATCCATACAACAATTATTTGTTTTTTAAGCTTGATAGTAATAAAGACACTATTTTTTTTGAAACCAATATTGATTCTTTTTTGCTTTCCTCTAAATTTATTGCTGCCAATAAAATAACAAAAGCGCTTGAGCACCATAGCAAGTTTTTTATATCCCAAATAGGGGTGCGTTATTTTTCATCATTCAATAGTTTAAAAAAGGAAGAAAGAACACCTGAAATTGAAGATGTATTCAGGCAAAAGCTAATCGAAAAAATAATTCCGATTTTAAAAAGATATTTTAAACAACTAAGCCTCGAAAAAAATTTTTACGCAAGGGCTTTTGGGTATTGCAATTACCAGGCTCATTCTTATGAAGAATTTAGAAAAAAAGAGCTAAATGAGATATATAAGTTTTATGAAACAAATGCTTTCCATCCGTATGCTAAAAGCTATTTCAAATATTATTCAAGCGTAAACCTAACAATGGACTTTCCCAATATTTTATTTGACAGTACCAATTTGTTTCAGTGTAAAAACCCATCTGGTTACACGGTGGTTAAATTTTGGGCTACATGGTGTACACCTTGTTTAAAAGAAATGTCAGAACTAAATGCACTGCTCTCCAAGAATAAAGCAGCCAATGGATACATAACATTTATAGGCGTAAACGTAGACAATAATGAATCAGTATTCAAAAAATTTATGGGCAAAAACCAGTTTAACTGGAAAAATTTCTGGCTCAGGGATGGAATGGATAACCCAATTTATAAAACACTCAAAATCCAATCTTTGCCAAGGTCTTTTTTAATTGACGCCAATCATAAAATACTTAATCAAGATATTTCCTTGTATACAATTACTCAACTACTAAAAAAATAAGAATGAAAACAAAGCTTATATTTTTCATTATATGCCTTACTGGTTGCCTACAATCCTTTTCGCAAAACAAGTGTATCATTGAAAGCAATGATTCTGTAAAAATTATAATCAGTAGCGCTATGGATTCTACAGAATTTTCTAATCTTGTTAAACAAGTGCAAGAATCCTTTAGCACAACAATAAAAACAACTTTGTTGAAATTTTCGCCTCAAAAAAAACTCCAGGCTATCTCAGGCTCAGTTTTTACTGCCAATAAATTAGAATCGACGTTTGATACAAAAAAATTAAAAGCAATTGAAGTCATTCTGCTGAAACATAAAAATGGATACACTATTTCATCAATAGAAGTATTGGATAAAAAAAATAAGACTCCTCCGGTAATGTTGGTGCCATACTAACATTTTGCATACTTAAATGCTGTATTCAAAAACACACTCATCTTGCACCGCAAGCCTCTCATATTACTTGGGCTGTTGCTCTGCTGCCTTTACTTAAGCTGCTTAAGCCAAGACACCCTGCAACAAAAAAGAAAAACAAACAACGGACAACCAGAAACAGGAAACAGCCAGCAAAAAACCAAACAACCAGCCCCCGAAATATTCACCTCCGGCTTTATAGATGTAATGAACAACGGCCAGGTAAATGCAAGCGCAAGGTTTGTGCGGCTCAGTATTGGCGAGCCGGGCAGGTTTTTCATACCGTTAAGTTTGTACGGCGGCGTTAGCAATAATACTTTCAATGGGCAGCAAGGCACTACTACTGCCATACAAAAAAGCAACGACCAGTTGATCAACCAATACATCAACCCATTGAGCGGCTTGATAAACGTATCAGTAGATGGTATTGTGTATTTTTCAAGAACAAAAAAAATAACCAGGGCTGGCTTTATTTACCAGCTTGGCGAAAGAGTGCTCACGGGTTACAAAACCGGCGCCATCAGCAACCCACAAACGGGCAGGCCCAGCAATTTTTTAAATGGCTTTGGCACAGCAGGGCTGTATTTTCAAACCGGGGCATGGGAGCGCAACAATGCCAAAAACATGGGCATTTTTTGGATAGCAGGGCGCTATATTGCCACACACAGCAGCAGCAAAAGCATCAGGGAGTTTTTGCCCGATGTGAAAACAAACGGGCTGTACCATGGTTTCTCTTTGGGCTTTGGCGTGGAGATAAACAACCTTATTAATATAAAAGCTATTTTTTACCGCTATGTAAAACCGCCGGAGATAGAGTATTACCTGCCCATTTACCAGTTTACTTTTAATTACGCATTGAAAAACCAGTAAAAAGTAACTTGTGGCTGCCACCGTAAAAAAGATAAATGCCAAATTTGAAGTATGGCGCATCCAAAATAATATCACTATACTTTACCAGAAAGTAATTTAACTGCCTTCTACAATTTTTACCCACTCCTCTGTTAACCCATATAACTGTTACCCCAAATTGCCTATCTGCCTGTCGATACTTTTGGACGCTTGCCATGGCGGATGGGGCTGTACAACTTAACAACGCCACCGTCCTTGCCCTGCTCATTGCCCGGCCAAGAGGCGTTGCTTTGAATTGTATAATCTATAGATTGGATGAAGAATGATGTAAGAGGTTGCAGGGAGTAAAATAAATAGAAATGAAAAGGAAATTATAGAAGCAATTAAAACATCTGCTTTTACTTTATTCCCGATGGGCATTAACGGTTTTAAAATAATATTTTTGAATCGCAACGTACAATTTATAAATATACGCAACTCAGATACTGTTTTTATTGGTATTGTTAGCCCGGCCAATAGAAGCCCAATAAAGTTCTGCTGCTGGTAGCCAAAAATTACCCCGCCTGCTTACCTTTGCCCCCTAAATAAAAAAGCTATATGAAATTTCTTTCTGCATTAAATGT
>CAYRRL010000406.1:0-3271 GCA_964426665.1 uncultured Ferruginibacter sp.
TAAAATTGTCCCCGAATAAGTTTATTGCGCCATCCGCAACATAAAAACTTCCATCCAGGTCTTTTGTTTGCAGCAATGTTTGCAATTGCCTTACCGGCCTAAAGGCAGTTGTATTGCTGTCGGTGTTTTTATTTGCTTCATTCATTGAAAGCGTACCGCCACCAGCAGGGAAATCAACCATAATAGCTGCCCCCGAAGCTATGTAACGGTTATCGTAAGAGCCCGTTCCATAACCTGTAGATATCCGGGTATAGTTAGTGCCATTCCATGTAAGGGCAACAAAAGCCCCCACTCCTTGTGACCCGCCCAAGTAAGGGTCCCATACATAATATGTTTCGGCGCCCCAGGCACCTGCCCCTCTTGTCATTGTATGGTAGTCAACTGCAGACGCATACGGGTTGCCCACCACCTGCATACCGCTTGCTGTTATCGTTTTTTGCCCAAGGAAAATTTGGCCACGTGGGCGGAGCGTTGTTACCGTTGGTGCTTTGTATTGGTTGGTTATTTCACCATATTTTTTCCTGTCGCCACGCACAAAGAGCAGCCAGCCTTCTTTGCTGTTCACGTTTGTATTGTCTGTATTAGCAGGCACCGTCCATGTGCCGGCGCTATATGATTTTATTGACGGGTTATTGTTGGGGCTTATATCAAACCCATCTGTGATAGCCCCGCCCGTAATATGTGTCGCATAATCGCCGCCTGTAGCTACGCCTGAACTATCCAGTGCCACGGATGTTCCCCAATTAGCCGATGTGTAATCCCTGCCATCTGCATTATTGCCTTGCTCCTGCCATGCCTGCGAAATGGAATGTGTGCCCGGCCCAGTGGCAACAAAAGGTGCATTCACCAGCCTCCATGCCCTGCGTGCAGGCATATAACGGTGCACTATAAATTGGCCAAACCTTTCATCGGCGCCATACACAAATGCCATGTTGGCCGAGTCGCTCACATCCACCCTTGCATCATAGTTTGCATTGGACAGCAGGCTGAAAAATTTATTGTTTGTTCCTAAATCAAGTGTGCCTTTTGTAAAGGTTACTTCAAAGCCAATGCTTACATGATCGGCCAGTATTACCTTATTGGTTTTGTTTGTTTTCTGCATTCTTACGTAAGGGAAGTATTGGCCGCCGCTGGCAGTAATTGTTGCGTCAGTGGCGCCTTCAAAATAAACTGACCTTCCGTTGCCGCTGCCAAAGTTCACCGTTCCCAAGGCATTTCTTGTCCAGTTGCCGGTGAGGAACAGGTCGCAGCCAATACTGTTAGACATGGTAAGCGTACCGGCAGCAGCAGCTCCAATATTAATATTGCCCTTTACAAATAAATCATACGGCTGTACATAGCCTGTTAACAGCAATGTACCTGCTGTAGAAGCACCTAAGTTAAGGTTGCCCCCGCACCCTATGTCAAATGTGGTAGTATTTAGAAAGCTAACAGTCGTTGCATTTTGTATTGTTACATGATGGGGGTAACCGGGGGCCGCTGCAGTATTGCTGCTCCACTCAAGAGCCCTGTTATATACCCCTGTAGTATTATACACCAGGAAAGACCCTGTGTTATATTTTGGTGCGTTATTGTTTACATAACTGCCGCTGTTCAAAAGCAGAATGCCGTTTATCCTTGCATTGTTTACAAAGTCAACACCATTAGAAGCAAGTGTTACATTATATAATTCAGGTGTGCCTGTAACACTGCCGGTGCTTACAAAATTTATAATATTATCGGCAGCTGCGCCAGCTAAATATTGATTGCCGCCGCCACCGCTTACAATGCCGCCTGCTGCAATGTTTAATGTGCCTGTTGTGCCGGCATTAAACTGCCCTGTGTTTAAATTAAGCCTGGGTGTAGTAGTGTTATTGGTTGAAAGCGTTACTACATTATTAGGTGCTGTGCCAGTATTGGCAATTGTCAGTTCTGTAGTACCGCCAAGCGTAAGTGGCAAACGGTTGCCCGTTACCTGATTGGCTGTGCCAGAATATATAAAGTTGCCGCCCGTGCCTGTATAACCAAAATTTGTTGTGCGGATATTACCAGAAACGCCGGTAGTGTTTATTCCATTTGCACTCTGTATATAAATTGAACCGGTGTTCTGCAACTGCACAAGCCCGCCGCCGGCAAATGGCAATGAAGCAATATAGTTTTCCCCATTAAGAATTAAGCTGCCATTTACATTAATTCTTCCCTGTGTGGTGGCAGAAGGGTTACTTACATCCATATTTTTTTGCAGGCTCGCTGTTGTACCTGCATTAATATCAAGTATTGCATTGGAGTTTACACTGAATGTGCCACCGCCCCAGATAATTTGCGTTGAGCCGCTGTTCATATTTACTGTGCCGGAAACAGAAGGGGAGAAAGTAAGCGTGGCGCCTGTAGAGACATTTATATTCCCCCTTATCGAGTGGTCTGGTGTTGGCGTGCCTTGCAAATTCAAATTAAATGTGCCAACCGTTACGGTTAGGCTGTCGCAAATAAATGAACTGGCTGCAGCAATACTGGTAACTTTATTTGAGTTGTAAGTAAAGTTGGAATACGTACGGCCAGACACAGATGGCGAAGCAACGCTAAGCGGCCCATGAGAAAAACGGAATAAACTTCCTGCCTGGAAAGTAGTGAGGTTATCGGTAATTAAATTGCCAAACGGGTTGGATCCTTCAAAACATTCGCAGACAGAACCATTTTGGAATAGCACAGATCCGTTTGTGCCCGTTGTGCCAAATGGGTTACCTGAATAACCAGTGTTTGACAAACTGCCGTAAGAGAAATAACCTCCGGAAGGGACAACAAAATTCCCGGCTGTAACTACTGTTACGGTATGGGTTGTTCTTTGCAGGTTTAGCGAGCCGCTTAGGTTTCCAGAAGCACCGGCTATTAGATTAATATTGACTGCATTTAAACTATCAAGCGTTGTGGATGCGCCGGCAGAAACCCTGAATTGCGGCGCAGCGCTGGCAGTTGAAATATTTACAATGCCTGTGCCGCTGGCCCTAAGATTGAGCGTGCTGCCTGTGTTGTGCATTTGAGTAAGCGTAATACCAACCGGCATACTGAAAACATTGTAAGCCCCCACTTTGTCAAAAATTACACCATCGCCGCTGCCTGGCACTCCATTCGGTGTCCATTTGCTGGCATCAAGCCATGAGCCGTTTACGGGGTTTGTCCATGTATAAACTGCTGGTGCCGCATATACCCTGCCTACCCATTCTGCCGTAGCCGCCAAAGTACCTGTAGTTTCAGTTAAGCCAGTGCTGCTAGTAATAGTAAAATTTGTATTGTT
>CAYRRL010000407.1:0-3268 GCA_964426665.1 uncultured Ferruginibacter sp.
TTTATCTTGGCATACAAAAAGGCGATGATGCGTTTGAGCATATTGCCTGTATACCAGGCACTGTGCCAGACGGGGTTACAGGCGAGCAAGATGATTTTAACGTGCCTAAGCATGGCGAGCCATTGCCCACCGGGCTTGTAATTGGAGGGGCAAGGCCCTGCCCGGTAAATTGTGGAAGGGCAAACCAATTAAATTCATAATGCCGTTAATGCAATTTTTATTGAAGTATGGGGATTCAATTGCCCCCCTTATCCCTTTGGCTGCATTTCTATTTAACTGGAAACAGGTACCCCGGAGAGTGTACATTATTCTTGGGTACCTGTTCATTTCTGCTTTTGTATATGGCTACAGCAATTACCTTGCAGACAGGTACATTAACAATATGTACCTGTACCATATTATATGCCTTATTGAATTCCTTTGCATAAGCATATATATACTGTCGCTTATAAAAAGCAGGGCATTAAAAAAAATTATTTATATACAGTCGGCCTTCTTTGTTGCTTTTTTCTTTAGCAACCTTTACTGGCTGGAACCCATAAACACACTTAACAGCAATTCAATATCTCTTGAATTTTTGCTTTTAATAATTGCCTGCTCATTTTATTTTTACGAACTCACTAATTCAGACACCATCCTGCATTTTCATAAGGATGGCGACTTCTGGATTGTTTCAGGTTTCCTTTTCCATTTTTGCAGTTCCTTTCTAACTTTTGCCCTGTATAAATACACAGCAAAAAACAACGAGTTTTTTATGGCTAACTTTTGGAATGTGCAAGTAATTTTGTACATCATCAGGTGTATAATAATCAGTAAAGGAATATTATGTTTCAGGAAAATATGAACTTTCCAATTGTCTTAATTATTGGCAGCATTATATCCTTTGTGCTGGTATTTGGCTTTTTTCTTTTTTTGGCAAAAATGAGAAAGAACCAGTTGCAGTTCAAGCTGCAGAATGAAAGGATGAAATCCCAATTTGAGCAGGCATTGCTTCAAACGCAAATTGAAATACAGGACCATACCCTTAACAATATTTCCGAAGAAATACATGACAATATTGGCCAGGTGCTTAGCCTGGTAAAACTTAACCTAAACACATTCCCGCCAGGGCTTGAAGATGCCACACAAAAAAAACTGCATGACACAGAAACACTGTTAAGCAAAGCCATTGAAGATTTAAGGGACCTTAGCCAAAGCATGAATACTGATAAAATACATGCAATTGGCCTGGAAGCTGCGGTAACCAAATTATTGAAGCAGGTTAAAAAAACAGGGCGCTACAACACCCACCTGCAAATAGGCGGTAACAGGTATGCCCTGGAAGCCCAAAAAGAAATGGTGTTATTCCGTATTGTGCAGGAAACAGTGCACAACTCAATAAAACACTCGGGGGCAAAAAATATTGAGATAGAAATGCTTTACAGGCCGGGCTCTTTTATTATGCAGGTAAGCGACGACGGGAGTGGTTTTAATGCTGAAGCTGGCCATCCATCAAAGGCC
Organism: uncultured Ferruginibacter sp.; assembly: GCA_964426665.1. Taxonomy (GTDB): domain Bacteria; phylum Bacteroidota; class Bacteroidia; order Chitinophagales; family Chitinophagaceae; genus Ferruginibacter. The sequence continues at coordinate 1,501 of CAYRRL010000407.1, forward strand.
GGGCTGGGGCTGCAAAGTATGCACAAGCGTGCAGTGCTCATTGGTGCAAATTTTTCAGTACATTCATATCCTGATAAAGGAACTACCATAAACATTGAATTACCCACAGCCGTACCCTGAAAATGAAACCCAGAACGGCAACTATGGCAAAAATTGCACTTACCGACGACCACGTCCTGCTTCGCTCTGCTCTGGCTGAGCTTTTAAAAACCCTTGGCCATGATATTTTATTTGAAGCCGACAATGGGAAGGAACTAACCAAAAAGCTGTTACCTGAGGACCTCCCTGATATTATACTGATGGATATCAACATGCCCGAAATGGACGGCTGCCAGGCCACTGAATGGCTTCGGAAGCACTACCCAAAAGTAAAAGTGCTGGCGCTGAGCATGTACAACAACGAAAACGCCATCATCCGCATGTTTAAAAGCGGGGCTTCAGGCTATATTTTAAAAGACTGCAAGCCAGAGCAATTGCAGGAAGCCATTCGCAGCCTGATGACAGAAGGGTTTTATTATTCCGAACTGCTAAATGGCAAATTAATCCATGCCATTAATATGCTTGGCTATGAAGGCGGCGAAATAAATATGCTGATGCACCTGCATGAAAAGGAAATAGATTTCTTAAAGCTCTGCTGCACGGAGTACACATATAAAGAAATTGCAGACATACTTAAAGTTAGCCCCCGTACTGTTGACAGCTACCGTGACGGATTGTTTGAAAAACTCCAGGTAAAAACAAGGATAGGCCTGGCAATGTTTGCTTTAAAGAACGAGTTGGTAAGAATTTAAATACCTTATCACATTGTTTCCACTTCGCCCTTGTGCCGTGGCCGCCACCACAAATAGTAATACAACAACGGCAATGCACCCAGAACAAAAGGCACTATGGCAAGGTGCTTAAATGTGTATTGGCCAAACAACTCATTTGTGTCAAAATGAAAAAACTCACTTATCATCCAATATGAGTTGGCAGATATCCAAAAAGCAATGGAAATATTGTGGCAAACCTCACTCATAAACTGCCTTGTGCGATAAGCAATAATAATAGCAATAGCCAGCGTAGGGAAAATCATAGAAATACCAAGTGGCCGCCATATCATGCACCAGCTTATGTCTTTCAACAGCCAGAAAACAATATGCAGGTTTTCCATTTTGCGGTAGCGCAGGGGGATTGTGTAAGTGTTATTGCCCATACAGATTTTGTTTGGCAGCAAATATAATTTTTTAACAGGCACTGCCTTAAAAGAAAAACGGGCCGCAGCTTCGCTGCGGCCCGTTGCTGCCTTAAAGTTGTACAGGGCTATCTGTATTCCCGTATGTATCTCATCAACTCGTCTTTATTATTGCTGAAAGTAAAACAATCTGCCACTGTAAAATAATTGCCTTTGTCAATAGTGTTCTTATAAGCATGCTTTGCTATATCAAGCTTGCTGTTTTCAAAACTGAACAACTGTACTATTTCTTTTACCTGTACAGTTGTAAAATAATTGCCGCTCATTACCTGTTTCGCAATATTAAGCCTTGTGTTGTCAAACGATTCGTTCTTCAACGTTTCCTTTAGCCTGTCAAACGATGCAGCATTCATGGCCCTGTTGTAGCTGTAGTCGTTATTATTATTCCAGTTATCATCGTTCCAATTGTTATCGCTCCAATCATCGCCGCCATCATCATCCCCATAATAGCCAGCGCTTACTGGCTGCTCATCTATAAAGGCTTTGCCAAAACGGTTGATGGTAATATCAACATGGTATTGTGGCTTTACATAT
>CAYRRL010000408.1:0-3253 GCA_964426665.1 uncultured Ferruginibacter sp.
CGTTTCTCGTTGGCTGTTTCATCAGCACATTTACAACGATTGCATATTTGCCCATTTGCTTATTTGCTTCCTCCCCTTACCTTTGCCCCGAAAAATTTTTCCTTCATTATAAAACACTTTTTACCATGAAAGTAACCGTAGTAGGTGCAGGTGCAGTAGGCGCTACCTGTGCTGACAATATTGCCCGTAAAGAATTGTGCAGCGAACTTGTTTTGCTGGATATAAAAGAAGGCATTGCCGAAGGCAAAGCACAGGATATGATGCAAACAGCTACCCTCTTAGGCTTTGACACAAAGATTGTTGGCAGCACCAACGACTACAGCAAAACTGCTAACAGCGATGTGGTGGTGGTTACAAGCGGGCTTCCACGTAAGCCAGGTATGACGAGGGAAGAATTGATTGGCGTGAACGCAGGCATTGTAAAAGGTGTATGTGAAAATATTTTGAAACACTCACCCAATGCTATTATCATTATCATCAGCAACCCGATGGATACAATGACTTACTTAGCATTGAAATCAACTGGCTTGCCTAAGAACAGGATTATTGGCATGGGTGGCACGCTGGATAGTGCAAGGTTTAAATACCAATTGAGCCAGCACCTTGGTTGCAGCCCTTCTGATTTGAATGCTGTGGTTGTAGGCGGCCACGGCGATACCACCATGATTCCTTTGATAAGCAAAGCCACCTGGAACAGTGTACCTGTTACAAAATATTTAAGTGCTGAACAGCAGGACAAAATTGTAAAAGACACCATGGTTGGTGGCGCTACTTTAACTGCATTGATTGGCACTTCTGCATGGTACGCACCCGGAGCCGCAGGGGCTGCTTTAGTAGAAAGCATTTTAAGGGATGAAAAGAAATTGTTTACCTGCTGTGTATCATTAGATGGCGAATATGGCCAAAAAGATATTTGCCTTGGCGTGCCGGTAGTAATTGGCAAAAATGGCTGGGAAAAAATATTGGACTTTGATTTAAACGATACAGAGAAAGCTGCTTTTGAAAAAAGCGCTGCTGCTGTAAGAAGCATGAATGATGTGCTGGCTACTTTGTAATTTTCTTTACAAAATATAAAACAGGTGGGGCGCCTTCGGCGCCCCACCTGTTTTATAAAATCCTTACCTGGGAAATTATCCCATACGCTGTTTCATAGCTTCATACAAAATAATACCATTAGCTACTGACACATTGAGTGATTCAAAATTCCCAGTCATGGGTACAGTAAATTGTTCATCGCAAATTTTCATCAACGCAGGATAAATGCCTTTCTCCTCGCCTCCCAACACAACGGCGCATGGATCTTTAAAATCAATATCAAATATTTTTTTTTCAGCTGTCATTTCACTGGCAAAAACTTTAATACCATTTAAATGCAGTTCATCCACTGCTTTCATGAGGCTGTTTACACGGCACACTGCAATTTGTTCTAATGCCCCCGCCGACGTTAGTATCGCATCATCATTTAACGCCCCCACACCCTTATCAGGGATAATGATGGCCTGTACTCCAAAACAAAAAGCACTTCTTGCTATGGCACCAATGTTTCTAATATCAGTAATACCATCTAACATCAAAAGCAAAGGCGTTTCGCCTTTCTCCACTACAAATGAAATTATATCCTGTAAATTTTGATATTGAATTTTACTGATGACTGCAATGCAGCCTTCATGATTGCTGACATTAAAACTGTTTAGTTTTTCAACCGGCACTTTATTTATAGGCACAAGGTTCTTTTCTGCCAATGATTTGATGGTATCAATTACTTCACCATGCACAGTTGCCTGTAGGTAAATACGCTCTAATTGTTTGCCGCTTTGCATTGCCGTAATTACTGCTGTCCTTCCAATGATAAGCGTATTTTTCTTTGGCCGTTGTTGTTGCCTGTTCCTGAAATTTTTCATGCCCCTAATTTCCTTATTATTTTAATTGTTGCCACGAATTACACAAATTATCATGAATGCGTTGTGAAAAAAAATAAAACCCAATAAAAAAACCATAAGCTGATTATCAACTTATGGTTTTGATAAGTCCCTTTTAAGGGATTTAGGGTAATTTATTTTAAACTGAATGCCTTTTTCACTTTGTTTACATAATCCAATTTTTCCCATGTAAACAATTCCACTTTCATTTTTTTTGTTTTGCCATCAGGGCTTGTAAATGATTTTTCAACCACTTCATTCTTGCGTCCCATGTGCCCGTAAGCAGCAGTTTCGCTGTACATTGGTGTACGCAATTTCAAGCGCTGCTCAATGAAGTAAGGACGCATATCAAAAACACCTTCCACCACTTTGCTTATTTCACCATCAGTCATGTTTACTTTGGCAGTACCATAAGTGTTTACATTAATGCTGGTTGGTTTTGCAACACCAATAGCATAAGAAACCTGTACCAATACTTCGCTGCAAAGCCCTGAAGCCACTAAGTTTTTAGCGATATGCCTAGTGGCATAAGCAGCACTGCGGTCAACCTTGCTGGGATCTTTGCCGCTGAAGGCACCACCACCATGAGCGCCTTTGCCACCATAAGTATCCACAATGATTTTACGGCCTGTTAAACCAGTATCGCCATGTGGGCCGCCAATAACAAACTTACCTGTCGGGTTGATATGGTATTTGATATTATCATTGAAAAGCTTAGCATATTGCTTATACTTTGTCTTAACTCTTGGAATCAAAATATTGATAACATCGCTTTTTATTTTAGCAAGCATTTTTCCTTCTGCATCAAAATCATCATGCTGTGTAGAAATAACAATAGCATCAATACGAACAGGTTTATTGTTATCATCATATTCCAGCGTTACCTGGCTTTTTGCATCTGGCCTTAAGTAAGGCATCTTTGAATTCTTCTCCCTGCGAATGGCAGCCAGTTCAATCAAAAGATTGTGAGCAAGGTCTAATGCCAAAGGCATGTAATGCTCTGTTTCGTTAGTTGCATAGCCAAACATCATTCCCTGGTCGCCGGCACCCTGTTCTTCTTTCTTAGCCCTGTCAACTCCCTGGTTAATATCGCCGCTTTGCTCATGAATGGCGCTCAGCACTCCGCAAGAACTTGCTTCAAACATATATTCACTCTTAGTGTAACCAATTTTACGGATAACACCACGGGCAATTTCCTGAACGTCCAAGTAAGCTTTACTTTTAACTTCACCAGCCAATACCACCTGTCCTGTGGTAACAAGTGTTTCACAGGCTACTTTGCTATTGGCATCAAAAGCTAAAAAGTTATCAATTAAAGCATCACTGATTTGGTC